>NZ_JBQOUX010000060.1:0-48578 GCF_052216785.1 Streptomyces sp. JW3
CCCGTGAGCCGGGCCGGGGGCGCGCCACACCGGAGGGAACCCCATGGCACAGCCAGCGAAGGGGCCGGCCAAAGCCCCCTGTTCCACCCCGCCGACGCACAGCATCTCCGTGCACCCGGTGGACGAGAAGCTCCGCCCCGCGCGGCTCGTCCCCGCCGCGCTCCAGCACATCGCCGCGATGTACGCGGGTGTCGTCACGCCGCCGCTCATCATCGGCCAGGCCTGCGGCCTCGACCTCGCGGCCCGCACCCGGCTGATCGCCGCGTCGCTGCTCATCGCGGGCGTGGCGACACTGCTCCAGACCCTCGGCGTCAGGCACTTCGTCGGCAACCGGCTGCCGTTCGTCAACGCCGCCTCCTCGGCCGGCATCGCGCCGATCCTCGCCATCGCCGAGACCAACGACAAAGGCGGCCAACTCCCCGCCATCTACGGGGCGGTGCTGGTCGCCGGGGTCTTCTGCCTCGCCATCGGCCCGTTCTTCGGCCGGCTGCTGCGCTACTTCCCGCCCCTGGTCACCGGTGTGGTCATCACCCTCATCGGCGTCACCCTGATGCCGGTCCCGGTGGGCTGGGCGCAGGGCGGCGACGAGAACGCGGCCGGCTTCGGCTCCATGAGCAACCTGGGACTGGCCGCCTTCACGCTCGCCGTCATCCTCCTGACGCAACGTTTCGGCAGCGGTTTCCTCAAGCAAGTCGCCCTGCTCGTCGGCCTGTTGGTCGGCACCCTCGCCGCCATCCCGTTCGGCCTGGCCGACTTCTCCGCGCTCGGCTCGGCGCCGGTCGCCGCGCTGCCCACGCCGTTCGCGTTCGGCGCCCCCGTCTTCCAGCCCGCCGCGATCCTCTCCCTGTGCATCGTGATGCTGGTGCTGATGACCGAGTCCAGCGCGAGCATGCTGGCCCTCGGCGAGATCTGCGACCGCCGCGCGGACGCCGGGGTCATCACCCGGGGCCTGCGCACCGACGGCCTCGCCACCCTGATCGGCCCGGTCTTCGGCGGTTTCCCCACCTCCGCCTTCGCGCAGAACGTCGGCGTCGTCTCGCTCACCCGGGTACGCAGCCGCTACGTCGTCGCCGCGGCCGGCGCCACCCTGCTGGTGCTCGGCGCCTTCCCGGTGCTCGGCGCGGTGGTCTCCCTGGTCCCGATGCCGGTCCTCGGCGGCGCGGGCATCGTGCTCTTCGGCTCGATCGCGGTCAGCGGCATCCGCACCCTCTCCGCGGCCGGCCTCGACGACAGCTCCAACATCGTCCTGGTGGCGGTGGCGCTCGGCGCCGGCATCATCCCGCTGGCCGCGCCGGCCTTCTACGCCGGTTTCCCGGCCTGGGCGCAGACCGTGCTCGGCTCCGGCATCAGCGCCGGCGCGATCGTCGCCGTCGGGCTGAACCTGTTCTTCCACCATCTCGGCACCCGGAGCAGCACCGCTCCGGCACTCAAATCCTCCTAGGGTCCTGCCGTGCCCGGCTCGCGACAAGAAAAGGACGCAACATGGCAGCAACCCAGCGCATCGTGATAGAGAACGGCGCGATCGCGACCGTCGACGCCCAGGACACCGAGTACGCCACCGGGTATGTCGTCGTCGCGGACGACCGTATCGAGTCGCTCGGCGCGGGGCGGGCACCCGCGGACCTGGCGAACGTCGTCCGCCGGATCGACGCCGCCGGGCACCTCGTGACCCCCGGACTGGTCAACACCCACCACCACTTCTACCAGTGGATCACCCGGGGCCTGGCCACCGACCACAACCTCTTCGACTGGCTCACCGCGCTGTACCCGACCTGGGCGCGGATCGACGAGCCCATGGTCTACGCGGCGGCCCAGGGCTCCCTCGCCATGATGGCCCGCGGCGGTGTCACCACCGCCATGGACCACCACTACGTCTTCCCGCGCGGCACCGGCGACCTGTCCGGCGCGATCATTCGCGCCGCCCGCGAGACGGGCGTCCGCTTCACCCTGGCCCGGGGATCGATGGACCGCGGCGAGTCGGACGGCGGGCTGCCGCCGGACTTCGCCGTGGAGTCCCTGGACGACGCGCTGGCCGCCACCGAGGAAACGGTACGGCAGCACCACGACCCGGCCTTCGAGTCGATGACCCAGGTGGCCGTGGCGCCCTGCTCGCCCTTCTCGGTCTCCACCGAACTGATGCGCCAGGGCGCCAAGTTGGCCCGCCGCCTCGGAGTCCGGCTGCACACCCACGGCTCGGAGACGGTGGAGGAGGAGAAGTTCTGCCACGAGCTGTTCGGCATGGGCCCCACCGACTACTTCGAGTCCACCGGCTGGCTCGGCGAGGACGTGTGGATGGCGCACTGCGTCCACATGAACGACTCCGACATCGCCGCCTTCGCCCGCACCGGCACCGGCGTCGCCCACTGCCCGTCCTCCAACGCCCGCCTCGCGGCCGGCATCGCCCGCGTCCCCGACCTGCTCGCGGCCGGCGTCCCGGTCGGCCTCGGCGTCGACGGCACCGCGTCCAACGAGTCCGGCGAACTCCACACCGAACTGCGCAACGCCCTGCTCGTCAACCGGCTCGGCGCCCACCGCGAGAAGGCCCTGAACGCCCGGCAGGCCCTGCGGCTGGGCACCTTCGGCGGCGCCCGGGTGCTCGGCCGGGCCGCCGAGACCGGCTCGCTGGAGCCCGGCAAGCTGGCCGACCTGGTGCTGTGGCGGATGGACACCCTCGCCCACGCCTCCATCGCCGACCCGGTGACCGCCCTGGTGTTCGGCGCCGCCGCCCCGGTCACCGCCTCGTTCGTGGGCGGCCGGCAGATCGTCGAGAACGGGCGGCTGCTGACCGTCGACGAGGACGCCGTCGCCCGCAGCACCCGGGCCGAGGCCCGCCGCCTGGCCCGTATCGCGGCACACGGCTGACCACCTTCGCGGTACCACAGACTCCGGCCGGGAGGGACGGCTCCCGGCCGGTGGCCGTGCACCCGTAAGGGTGCCGCGGCGGCCGAATCCGGGGCGCGCACGGGAACACGCGCGCCCCGGGTTCGGCACCCCTCCCCGTCCGTCGACGGTCCCGCACGACCGCCCGCACCTCCGCACCACCTCCTTGACACCCACGTCGGAGTCGACGTGCAACCGACCGGAGGCGAGCCGCCGTGGCCGACCACCCTGTTGACGTTCACCCAGTCGCTGTTCACCCGGTCGACGAGAAACTCCCGCCCGTGAAGATGGCGACGACCGGCCTGCAGCACGTGGCCGCGATGTACGCGGGCGTCGTCGCCCCGCCCCTGATCGTCGGCGCCGCCGTCGGTCTGTCCGGCACCGAACTGACCTTCCTGACCGGTGCCTGCCTGTTCACCGCCGGTCTCGCCACCCTGTTGCAGACCCTCGGCGTCTGGAAGATCGGCGCCCGGCTGCCCTTCGTCAACGGCGTCACCTTCGCCGGGGTCGCCCCGATGACCGCGATCGTCGCCTCCACCGACGACAAGTCCGACGCGCTGCCGCTGATATTCGGCGCGGTCGTCGTCGCCGGACTCCTCGGCTTCCTGGCCGCGCCGGTCTTCTGCAAGGCGGTCCGGTTCTTCCCGCCGGTCGTCACCGGCACGGTGATCACTCTGATCGGCATCTCCCTGCTGCCGGTCGCCTTCGGCTGGGCGCAGGGCCCCGACAGCACGGCGGACGACTACGGCTCGCCCACCAACCTGGGCCTGGCCGCCGGCACTCTGGTCATCGTCCTGCTCCTGCGCCGCTTCACCCGCGGCTTCGTCAAGCAGATCGCCGTCCTGCTCGGCCTGGTGGCCGGCACCCTCCTCGCGATCCCGCTCGGGGTCACCGACTTCGGCCCGGTCGCCGACGCGGACCTGGTCGGCTTCCCCACCCCGTTCCACTTCGGGGCGCCGCAGTTCCAGGTGGCGGCGATCGTGTCGATGTGCGTGGTGATGGTGGTGTCGATGACCGAGTCCACGGCCGACATGCTCGCCCTCGGCGAGATCGTGGGCCGCCCGGCCGACGAGAAGACCATCGCGGCCGGCCTGCGCGCCGACACCCTCGGCTCGGCGCTCAGCCCGGTCTTCAACGGCTTCATGTGCAGCGCCTTCGCGCAGAACATCGGCCTGGTGGCGATGACCCGGGTGCGCAGCCGGTTCGTCGTCGCGGTGGGCGGCGGCTTCCTGGTCCTGATGGGCCTGTGCCCGGTCGCCGCCTCGCTGATCGCGGTCGTCCCGCGTCCGGTGCTCGGCGGCGCGGGCGTGGTCCTGTTCGGCTCGGTCGCGGCCAGCGGCGTGCAGACCCTGGTACGGGCCGCGCTGGACAAGGACAACAACGTCCTGATCGTGGCCGTCTCGCTGGCCGTCGGCATCGTCCCGATCACGGAGCCGGACTTCTACCACGCGTTCCCGGAGACCGCCCGCATCATCCTGGACTCGGGCATCTCGACGGGCTGCGTCGCCGCGGTCCTGCTCAACCTGGTCTTCAACCACATCGGCCGCACCCACGACGCGCAGGACGTCACCCACCCCATGGAAGCGGGCCAAGAACTGACCGGCGCCGCCAGAAGCGCCCCGTAAGGGGCGCGGGGAACTGCGCGAGAACCCGCACCGGCCCGCACCTGCGGAACAACCGAAACCCGCCCGCACGCCAAGCAACCCGCAACCCGGCGTGCGGGCGGGCCCCACCTCACGACGCGGCCAACGCCTCCGTGGGCGACAGCCGAGACGCCCGCACCGCCGGATACAACCCGGCCACCGCCCCGATGCACAGCGTCGCCGCCACACCCCCCGCCAGCGCCCACACCGGAGTCACCGCGGGCCACCCCTGGTACAGGGCGTACCCGGTGGTGACCGTCAGCCCCAGCAGCGCGCCCCCCGCCCCGCGGAGCGTGAAGGACCTCGCCGACACCTTCGACACGATGGTCGAGCGGCTGGACCGCTCCTTCGACGGACAGCGCCGCTTCGTCGCCAACGCCTCGCACGAGCTGCGCACCCCGCTCACCCTGAACCGGGCCCTGGTGGAGATGGCCATGCACCGCCCGGCCGCCTCCGCGGACGTACGGCGGCTCGGCGCGGACCTGCTGGAGATCAACGCCCGGCACGAGCGGCTGATCAGCGGTCTGCTGCTGCTGGCCGGCTCCGAGAACGAGATCGCCGAACGCCGGCCGGTGGACCTCGCCGACCTGACCGCCCACGTGCTGGCGCAGACCGGGCCCGAGGCCGGCCGGGCCCGGATCACGGTGACCGCCCGGACCGAGGAGGCGGTCGCCCTCGGCGACGCGCTGCTGCTGGAGCGGCTGGTGCACAACCTGGTCGAGAACGGCATCCGGCACAACCCCGGCGCGGCCGGCTGGGTCCGGGTGGTCAGCCGGGCGTCCGACGCGGACCGGGTGGAACTGGTCGTCAGCAACACCGGCCCCCGGGTCCCGGCGTTCGAGGTGCCGGTGCTCTTCGAACCGTTCCGCCGGCTGGGCACCGACCGGGTGGTCACCGGCAGGGGCGCGGGGCTCGGCCTGTCCATCGTCCGGGCCGTCGCGCACGCCCACGGCGGCGAGGTGACGGCCCGGCCGCGCGAGTCGGGCGGTCTGACGGTACGGGTCACCCTGCCCCGCGCGCCAAACTGGCCGGCGGGCCCCGGCCCCGACGCGGCGGAGCGCGCGGCTACCGCCCGAGCAGTGCCGGATCCGACGCCAGCGCCTCGAAGTACGCCCGCGGGTCCGCGACCAGCCGGCGCGCCTTGAGGTCCATCAGCCCGCCGACCGCGTCGATCTCCGCGGCCACCGTGCCGTCGGCCTTGCGCACGGTCTGCCGGATCCGGAACGTCTTGCCCTCGCCCCACTCGAAGTCGCAGGTCACCTCCACCTCGTCGCCCGCCAGCAGCTCCCGCCGGTAGCGGATGGTGGTCTCCAGGGCGACCGGACCGACACCCTGGCCCACCAGGGCGGCCTGGCCGATCCCGGCGGCCTGGAGCAGCGACCAGCGGGCGTGCTCCGCGTAGTTGAGATAGACGGCCTGGTTGAGATGCCCCTGCACGTCCGTCTCGTACCCGCGGACGGTCACCGGAACGGAGAACGGTTGGTTCACGGCTGCTGCCTCTCGTCGTGGACGGCCTGACCCACCGATCTTGGCATGCTCGTCACACCCGGCGCGGTGACGCCAGCAGGTAACGGGCCCTGGTCCGCGGCTCGGTGTACTCGCCGGCCTGCCAGCCGGCCCGCTCCAGGGTGTCCGCCGCCGCCCGCAGCGCCCCGGCGTCCGGCGCGTGCACCGCGACCGCGTCGGGCTGCGGGGTGGCCCGCACCCGGTAGCCGTCGGTCTCCGGGTCCGCTGGCCGGTGTCCGGCCGCCTCCAGGGCGAGCGCGGCGGCCCGTACCAGATGGCTCCGCTCCCAGTCGCAGGGCCGGTCCGCGGCGCCGTCCGGGTTGGTCATCCGGCGCAGCTCCAGCAGGCCCTGCCAGGCGCCGCGCACCTCCCGCAGCCGCCCCGGTCCGGCGGGTCCCGCGTCCTCGCCGCCGACCCGCGCGGCGAAGACACCGTCGGCGGCGGCGGGCGCCGCCCCGGCGGTGGCCGGAACCGGACCGGTCCGCTCCGGCGCGGACTCGCGCAGCCGGTGACCGGCCGGGGTCAGGAAGTGGTCGTGCGGTGGCCGCGGGTGCCGGAAGGCGAGCCCTCGCCGTACCAGCGCCGCGAGCTGGGCCGGGGTCCCCTTGAGCCGTCCCGTGACCGGGTCGGCGGTGTCCACGAGGCGCCGCTGCGCGGCGGTCGGCGGTCGGGTCACGGCACGCACCTTCCGTTCGGCTCCGGCGAGTTCTTCGGCCGCTCGGGTCCTGCCCCGCAGGGTAATCCGGTTCCGGCCCGGCTTCCGCGCGAGTGCCGGGGGTGCCGGGAGTGCCGGGAATGCCGGAAGCGCGCGGCGGGGCCCGGCGGCGGATTCGGGCCAGATCGGCCACGGACGGTTTCCGGCCGCCGCCCGGCCGGCCGCGGCCCGCCGTCCCCGCCCGTCTCCGGCCGTCCACCCGGCGGCGTACGGCGGTCGCGGACACCGTACGCAGTCGTGGCCAGGGAGTCGGTCCGCCGGCGCGGTGCGGCAGTCCGCCGGTGCCGCCCCCCGGCCGACGGGTGTCTCAGCGCCGAACGCGCCCGCGTGCGCGCCGTCGTGCTGTCTCCTTCCGAGCGCCGGAGCGGCGTGATGATTCCGGTGCCGCCTTCACGCCCTTCCGTGCGGTGTTCCCTCGGAACGAATCGGGGCACATGGCCCCTGGTGCGGGAGAAGTCGGGTCGGCTGCCCCGCTGGACAGCGCTGACAAGGGGTGGGGGAGATGATCCGCGTACTGGTGGTGCACGACGAGGAACTGCTGCGGTCGGCCTTGGTGCAACTGCTCAGATCCGACGGCACGCTGGAGGTCTCGTCCCTGTCCCCGCGCGCCGGCCTGCCGGAACCCGACGTGCTGCCGACGGACGTGTGTGTGGTGGACGGCGAGTGTCTGCACGGGCCGGGGGAAGCGGAGGGCGCGTCGTTCCGGGCGCGCTGCGGGGAGCGGCTCGTCGTCCTGGCGACGCCCAGCCGGCCGGGCGTGCTGCGCCGGGCGTTCGACGGCGGCGCGCTCGGGCTGGTCGACAAGAACGCCCCCGCCCAGCGGCTGATCACCGCGGTGCACACGGTGGCCGCGGGGGAACGCTTCCTCGACACCACGCTCACCGTGGCCCTGCTCGAAGGCGCGGAGATGCCGCTGACCAGCCGGGAGCTGAGCGTGCTGTCGCTGGCCGCGCAGGGCGCGCCGATGGCCGAGATCGCGGCCTGTCTGCACCTGTCTCGGGGGACCATCCGCAACTACATGGCCACGGCCATCCGGAAGGTGGGCGCCCGCAACCGGGTCGACGCGATACGCATCCTCCAGAACGCCGGCTGGACGTGACGGGCCGGCGTCAGCTCCCCTGGTGCGGGACCGAGTTCCAGTGCCCCGTCAGGTCACGGTAGAGCGGTGACCGGGACAGCACGTCCGAGTGGCTGCCGCACACCGCGCGCACGCCGTCCAGCACCAGCACCCGGTCGGCCCGGACGGCGGACGACAGCCGGTGCGCCACGACCAGCAGTGTCCCCGGGCGCCGGGCGAGCGCCTCCTCGGCCCGCGCCTCGGCCGCCGGATCGAGATGGCAGGTGGCCTCGTCGAGCAGCAGCAGCGGCGCGGGCGACAGGTACGCCCGCGCCAGTGCGATCGACTGCCGTTCCCCGGCGGACAGTTCGGCCGGCCGCACCGGTCCGTCGAGCCCGCCAAGACGCTCCACCAGGGACTCCAGTCCGAGCAGCCGGACGGCCGCGTCGAGGTCCGCGCGGCTCCGGTTCGCCGCCGGACGCAGATACGCGAGGTTGTCGCCGACGGTGCCGGAGAAGACGTACGCCTCCTGCGGGAGCACGGCCCGCAGGGCGGCCAGTTCGGTGGCCGGGTGGCCGGTCACCGTCCGCCCGGCCACCCGTACCTCGCCGTGGTCCGGCGCGAGGGTCCCCGCGATCAGCCGGACCAGCGTCGACTTGCCGATGCCGCTCGGTCCGACGACGGCCAGGTGCTCGCCCGGGGCGACGCACAGGTCCAGCGAGTCGAGCACCGGTTCGGCCCGGACGCCGTAGGAGAGGGTGACGGACCGCAGTTCGACCGCGGGCGGGCGGGCCCGCCGGACGGCGGCGGGCGCCGCCGGGCCGGTCGGCCCGGTGGGCGGCGGCTGTTCGCGGTTCCCGGTCCGGTCCGGCTCCCCGGGCCCGGTGATGCGGTCCAGGACGACCAGCAGCCGGGCACCCGCCGCGCCGAGCGCGGTCATCAGGGTGTGCAGGGCGGGCAGCAGGGACTGGACGAGATAGGTGAACGCGCCCAGCAGCGCGCCCGCGGTCACCCCCCGGCCGCGCAGCCAGGGTACGGCGACCAGCAGCGTCAGCACCGGCAGATGGCCCGCGACGCCCAGTGCCGCCGTCCGCACCGCCGCCCAGCCGGCCAGCGCGCGGGATGCCGCGGCGGCGTCGGCGACCAACCGGGCACCGTGCCGGGCGGTCACCGGGCCGGTCCCGCAGGCGGTGAGGTCGCGCAACGCGGTCCGGGTGCGCGCCGCGTGGTCGCCCAGCGCCTCGTCGGCCGCCAGGGCGCGCCGCTGCGCCGCCGCCATCGGCCGCAGCGTCGCCAGGAACAGCGCGAGGCCGGCCAGCAGCGGAGGGAGGACCACCACGAGCAGGGCCGGGTGCAGGGACAGCAGGCCGAGCAGCGCCCCGGCGGCGGTGAAGACGAACGAGCGCAGGGTGAGGACCAGACCGGCGAAACTGTCCCGGGCGATCTCGACCTGGTTGGTCAGCCGGGAGACGGTCGCCCGGTCCGTCCCGCCCGGCCCGGCCGGCGCGCCGGCCAGCGACCGGTCGACGGCCCGCCGGACCAGCCCGTCGCGCAGCGGCTCGGTCAGCCCGGCCAACTCGGCGAACACGCCCCAAATCACCGGCGCGCCGAACAGTACGCCGACCAGGGCGGCGGCCAGCCACAGCAGCCCCCGGCGGGTGTCCCCGGCCAGAAACCCCTGGTCGACGGAGTGCGCGACCCCGTACCCGACCAGGAACGCCTGCGCCGCCTCCACCAGCGACCACGCCATGAGCCGGACCAGCACGCCTTTGCGACGCGCGAGGAAACGCCGGGCGGCCGGAGCGATCCGGCGCAACGCGCCCCGTCCGTCGGGCTCGTGGCCCTCCGGGCCGGGTGCCTGCTGGCTGGCGCCGGGCGCCACCTCTTCCCCGACCGGCACTTCGCCCCTACCCCCACTCTCCCCGACGCGAGCACTCACGGCCGCACCTCCTCGGGCGCGGACCGGCCCGTGCCCTCCGCACGGCGTCCGCGCTCCCCGGTGGCCGTCCCGGCGCCGAAGACCGCCCGGTAGTCGGCCGTGTGCCACAGCTCGCGGTGTGGTGCGACGGCCCGTACCCGGCCGTCCTCCAGCCAGATCACCAGGTCCGCCCGGTCGGCGACGGACGGCCGGTGGGCCACCACCAGCCGGGTGCCCGGCCGCGGGGAGCGGCGCAGCGCCCGGTCCACCTCGTGCTCCGTCGCGGTGTCCAGACTGGACGTCGCGTCGTCCATGATCAGCAACCGTCCCGCGTGCGCGAACGCCCGTGCCAGCCCGAGCCGCTGGTGCTCGCCGCCGGACAGCGGAGCCGCCGGCAACGGCGTACCGGCCCCGCGCGGCAACCGGCGTACGAAGCCGTCGGCGCCCGCGGCGGCCAGGGCGGCCCGCACCCCCTCGGGCGGGACCCGCCGGGCCCCCGCGGCGACCGCCTCCGCGACCGTGCCCTCGCCCAGCACCGGCCGCTCGAAGGCGAACGCCACCTCGGTGCGCAACGCCGCGCGGCTCAACCGGTCCAACGGGACGCCGTCCAGCAGTACCCGGCCCTGGTCGGGGTCGGTCAGCCGCCCCGCCACGGACACCAGCACCGACTTGCCCGCCCCGCCGCGGCCGACCACCGCGACGGTCGCGCCGCCCGGCACCCGCAGGGCGTCGGCGCGCAGCACCTCCCGGCCGTCCCGTGCCACCCTTACCCCGCGCAGCTCCAGCGTGCCCGGCCCGTCCGCCGGAAGGTCCTGCGTGCCGTAGGCCAACGCGGGCAGCCGTTCCAGCTCCAGGGTCCGGGCCCGTGCCGCCCGGCCCCGGACCACCGCGCCCAGCAGCGACGCCGCCCCGCCGACCCCGGCCGTCAGCTGCGCGTACCGGCAGGCCGCGAGCAGCCCGCCCACGCTCAGCGCGCCCGAGGCCAGCCGCAGCCCGCCCACCGCGGTGGCGGCCAGGACCAGCGCCGGCACCAGCACCCCGCTGCGGCCCAGCGCCCGTCCGTGCAGCGCCCACATGCGCCGGCCCAGGGCGGCCAGTTCCGGCAACGGGGCGAGGATACGCGCGCGTTCGCGGGCCGCGGTCCCGGCCGCGGCGATGGTCGCCGCGCCGTCCAGCGACTCCAGCAGCCGGGTGGCGATCTCCGACTGGACCCGCTGGTACGCGGCGACCGACGCCCCGGTGTCCCGGGCGAACGTGCGCAGCACCAGGGCCAGGGCGGGCAGTCCCGCCAGTACGCAGGCCGCCACCCATACGTCGACGAGGGCCAGCGCCGCCAGCGCGCCCACCGGGGTGATCAGCGAGGCCGCCAGGGCGGCGCGGGCCGCCGGGGCGGCGCCCGCGTCGGCGGCGTTTAGGGTCAGCCGGGTCCCGACGTCCCCGGCGGTGAGGTGCCGCGCCCGGTCGGGTACGCAGTGCAGCAGTCCGGTGAGGGCACGGGAGCGGACGGCGGCCGTCCAGCCGGCCGTGCAGCGGCCGGTGCACAGCGCGGTGAGGCTGTCCAGCAGCAGTTCGCCGAGCAGCAGCCCGGCGCTGAGCGCGAGCCAGGGGCCCGGGTCACCGCCGCGCAGCAGCAGGTCGAGGGTGCGGCCGAGCACGAACGGCTGGGCCACCTCGGCCACCGCCGCCCCCACCGAGCACAGCAGCACCAGCAGTTGTGCCCGGCGCCAGTTCGTCGTCACCGCGGGCCCCCTTCCGCCCGGCACCGGAGCGAACCCGGCGCCCCGGGCGAGTGCCCGGGGCGCCGGTGCCGAGCGACCTCGGTCAGTTACAGGTCGTGACGCTGAGGCTGCTGTCGCCGCACAGCAGCAGGCTCGCGCGGCTGCCGCTCTCGACGTCGCCCATGGCCTCGTCCTTCGGGGTCTCCAGCGACTGCAGTTCGAACAGGTTCATGACAGTTCCTCTCGTACGGCAACGGGTTCCGTTGTTTCATCACGACCCCTGGTGGGGCCGAGTCCGGGGGTGCCGCCCGAAAGCGGCGGCAGGAACGGCAGCCCGGCGGGCGGGTCGCCGTGCACGGCGGCGACGGCCAGCAGACAGCCGGCCGTGCCGGTGGACAGGTCCATGGACAGCCGCATCATCTGCTCGCCGGGGAAGGCGAGCCGGCCGCGATACGACATGGCGTGCCAGGACAGCGCGTCGAGCTGGCGCCGCACGGCGCCGGGACCGGTGCCGGGCGCCGGGGCCGTGGTCCGGGCGAGGTACAGCACCATCCCGGCCACGCCCCGGTACAGGCCGGGCTGGGCGTAGAACATGGCCTGCGCCGCGGCCACGATCTCGCCCCGCGCCCGCGCGAACTCCTCGTCGGCGCGGTGCGCCAGGTAGTCGTCGAGCACCATGCCGATGCCCACGCTGCCCGCGCCGAGGTAGGGCATGGTGCGCCACCCCTCGTCGACCTGGAGCGCGCCGCCCGCGCCCCGGACACAGCGGGCCAGGTCCTGGCGCAGGGCGTCCCGCGCCAGGTCGAGGAGTCCGGAGTCCCCGGTGCGTTCGTAGAGCCGCAGGTAGAGCAGGGCCGGGCCGGTGGCGCCGTGCAGCAGTCCCGCGCGGGGCCGGCCGGCGGAACCGGCGCGCGGCCCGCGGGCCGTCAGGTCGGCGCAGCGCAGGGCGGCGGACCGCGCCGCGGCGTCCCCGGTGGCGGCGGCCAGCGCGTCCAGCGCGAGGCCGATACCGGCGGTGCCGCTGTGCAGGTCCGGGGCGAGGTGGTCGAGGGACTGGTCGAGGAGGAGTTCGGTCAGGTCCAGGGCGCGGTCGCGGTGTCCGAGGTGGTTAAGGGTCCAGGCGATCCCGGCGAGCCCGTCGTGGAAACCGAGCGGGGTGCCCGAGGGCGGCTGCTTGGTGCGGTCCAGCAGCCACTGCTCCTCGTCCTCGACCCGGTCCGCGCCGCTGACGGAGAGGGCGTACAGCACCCCGGCCGCGCCGTGGCCGAAGGCCAGCCCGCCGCCCGCCGTCGCGAACTGCGCGATGTCGCCGGGGAACAGCCGGTCGGTACGGGACGGGGTCGCCGACGCGTGGATCGCCGCGGCCATCGACTCCCGGCTGCGCGGCCAGTCACCCGGCGCGACCGGAACGAACGGCTCGCCGGGTCTGCGCAGCACGGCCGCGCCGCCCGCACCGGCCGACTCCCCTGCCGCCGGGACGGCGTCCGCCCCGGCCGTTTCCCGTACCGCCGGGACGGCGTCCGCACCGGCCGTGATCTCCGCGACCGCCGCGTCCAGCCAGCCCCGGTCCACCGGGAAGTGCTCGGCCACCAGGTCGGCGAGGTGCGCCGCCTTGTGCCGGTCCAGGGCGAACAGGCTGGTCAGCGGCAGGAAGAGGGCGAGCCGCAGACAGGCCAGCGCGTACCGGTCCACCGCCACGCCGCGCCGGTCGGCGGGCGCCACGAAGGCCGGGTTGGCGACGGTCTGCCGGCCGGGTTCGTCGACGTGGTGCGCGGCCTCGAAGTCCAGCAGGGCGACGCTGTCGTCGTCCCGGACCATGATGTTGAACAGGTGCAGGTCGTTGAAGACCACGCCGCGTGCGTGCACGTCGGCGACGGCCCGTGCCACCCGGGCGTGGATGTCCAGCGCCCAGTCGGTGTACTCGGCCAGCCGCCGCTCGCCCGGGTCGGCCTCGATGAGCGGGTGGCGGCGCGCGAAGAACGTGTTGAGCGGCTTGCCGTCCAGGTACTCCAGGACCAGGAAGTGGTGCTCGCCGACGGTCAGGTGATCGAGCACCTCGGGGGTGCAGCCGAGCCCCGACAGCCGCTCCAGCGCCCGCCGTTCGCGGTGCAGCCGGGTCACCGCGTCGGCCCCGTCGGCCGCCAGTCCGGCGTGCGGACGGGCCTCCTTGAGGACGACCCGCTCGCCGCTGCGGGAGTCCCGGCCGAGGTAGACCCCGCCGCCGTTGGAGAAGTGCAGCGCCGACTCGATGGTGTAGGGCAGGTCGGCCACGGTCAGCGCGGAGCGGGCGGCCAGGTGCGGCCGCAGGAAGGCGGGCACGGTCACCCACTCCGGTACCCGGAACACGGGCCCGCGCAGATCGGGCACCAGCACCCCGTCCGGACCGGCCACGGCCGGCCGCAGCTCGCCCTCGGCGTCGTAGCAGTCGCGCCGGGTGAAGCCGCCGTACCGCACGTGCACCGGGCCCTCGCCGAGCCGCAGGTCACTGAGGATGTGCGGCCCGGGTTCGGCGGCCAGCAGCTCGGTCAGCTCGCCCGCGAGCCGCTCGAACCGCTGCTCGTCGGCCGGGTACACGGTGATGAACTTGCCGCTGCCGGCCCGGTCCGCGTACTTGGCGTTGCGCTGGTGCAGCAGATAGCGGCTGGGCACGAACTTGAACGCCGTGCCCCCCTCGACGCAGTGCCGCCACACCCGCTCCAGCACCGATTCGGCGTTGTCCAGACAGGCGGAGACATGAATCTTCCAGCCCTGGTCGGGCAGGTCGGTGTCGACCGGGCGCAGCGCCAGCCAGTCGCCGCTCTCGTGGCGCTGCCAGCCCGCCGGGACGGGCGCCGCGGCCAGCGTGTACCGGGTGCGTCCGCTGCCCGGCCGGGGCGCGACGCGGTGCGGCGCGTCGTAGAAGCACGGGTCCGCGTCGCAGTACACGGCGTAGCCCTTGTTCATGTGCCCGCTCCCTCCCACCGTCCGTCGACCGCTCATGACGGTGCCACGGGGCACACGGGCCCGAACAGTTGCCGCTGTCACCACTCCGACATGCGGAACGCACGGGTAACTTCCGGCTAGGGCGTGCTCGGGGGTCCGGGCCGGACGTTCCAGGCGGCGATCACCGGCCGCCCGTGCTCGGTGCCCAGCCGGCACAGCGTGCCCGTGGCGAGCTGGAACAGGGCGCCGTCGGCGGCGGACAGGCCCAGGTGGCGGGCGGTGAGCACGCGCAGGAAGTGACCGTGCGCCACCAGCACCACGCACCCCTCGGTGTCCGCGAACGCGGCGTCCACCTTGCCCAGCACCCGGTCGGCCCGCTGCCCGACCTGCTCCGGCGTCTCCCCGGGGTGGTCCGGCGGTCCGGGCGCGACCCCGTCGGTGAACAGGAACCAGCCCGGCCGGTCCCGCTGGATCTCCGGGGTGGTGATCCCCTCGTAGCCGCCGTAGTCCCACTCGTGCAGGTCGGGGTCGATCCGTAGGCCGTGCAGCCCGATCAGCTCGGCCGTCTCCCGGGCCCGCTGGAACGGGCTCACGAACGCGGCCCCGATCCGGTGCGAGCGGATCAGCGGCACCAGACTCCGGGCCTGCTCCCGGCCGTGCTCGGTCAGCGGCACGTCCGTCAGCCCGGTGTGCCGCCCGGACCGCGACCACTCGGTCTCGCCGTGCCGGACGAGGAAGAGATCACCCATACCGCAAGGCTACGGCCGGTCTACTGCCGGTACCCGTCCAGGAACCGCCCGATCCGCCCGATGGCCGCCTCCAGGTCCTGAGCGTGCGGCAGGGTCAGGATGCGGAAGTGGTCCGGGTCCGGCCAGTTGAATCCGGTGCCCTGGACGACCTGGATCTTCTCCCGCAGCAGCAGGTCGAGGACGAACTTCTCGTCGTCGTGGATGCGGTGCACCTTGGGATCGATGCGCGGGAAGGCGTACAGCGCGCCCTTGGGCTTCACGCACGACACCCCGGGGATCTCGTTGAGCTTCTCCCAGGCCGTGTCCCGCTGCTCGCACAGCCGGCCGCCCGGCGCGGTCAGCTCGTGGATGGACTGCCGGCCGCCGAGCGCGGCCTGGATGGCGTACTGGGCGGGCGCGTTGGCGCACAGCCGCATGGAGGCCAGCATGGTGAGGCCCTCCAGGTAGTCGCGGGCGTGCTGCTTGGGCCCGGTCACCACCAGCCAGCCGGAGCGGAACCCGGCCACCCGGTACGTCTTCGACAGCCCGCAGAAGGTGAGCACCACCAGGTCGGGGGCGAGCGCGGCGGTCGAGTGGTGCACGGCGTCGTCGTACAGGATGCGGTCGTAGACCTCGTCGGCGAGGACCAGCAGGCCGTGCCGGCGGGCCAGGTCGAGGATGCCCTCCAGGACCTCCTTGGGATAGACGGCACCGGTGGGGTTGTTGGGGTTGATGATGACGACCGCCTTGGTGCGGTCGGTGATCTTCGACTCCATGTCGGCGAGGTCCGGGTACCAGTCGGCCTGCTCGTCGCACAGGTAGTGCACCGCCTTGCCGCCGGCGAGGGTGGTCACCGCCGTCCACAGGGGGAAGTCGGGGGCCGGGATCAGCACCTCGTCGCCGTCCTCGACCAGCGCCTGGACGGCCATCGACACCAGCTCGGAGACGCCGTTGCCGAGCCATACGTCGTCGACACCGACCTCCAGGCCGAGGGTCTGGTAGCGCTGGGCGACGGCCCGGCGGGCGGTCAGGACGCCGCGCGAGTCCGTGTAGCCGTGCGCCTGCGGCAGCATCCGGATCATGTCCTGGAGGATCTCCTCCGGCGCCTCGAAGCCGAACAGCGCCGGGTTGCCGGTGTTCAGGCGCAGCACGCTGTGGCCCGCCTCCTCCAGCGCGTTGGCGTGCTCGATCACCGGGCCGCGGATCTCGTAGCAGACCTCGCTGAGTTTGTTCGACTGCCGGAACTCCATGCGCCGCGTCCCCTCCGCTATCTGGTGTTGCTTGGTTTTACCAAGTACACGCTTGGAAAGTCCAACACATTGTCTAGACTGCGTCGCATGTCACCTCGCCGAAGCTACGACCAGTACTGTTCCGCCGCCCGCGCGCTCGACGTCGTCGGCGACCGCTGGACCCTGCTGATCGTCCGGGAGCTGCTGGCCGGACCGCGCCGCTACACCGACCTGCACGCGGATCTGCCGGGGGTGAGCACGGACGTCCTCGCCTCCCGGCTGAAGGACATGGAACGCGACGGCCTGACCACCCGCCGCCGGCTGCCCCCGCCCGCGGCGGCCTACGTCTATGAACTCACCGGCCGCGGCCGTGAGTTGCTGCCGGTGCTCCAGGCCCTGGGCGGCTGGGGCGCCGGCGAGATGGCCGAGCGGCGGCCCACCGACGCGCTGCGCGCCCACTGGTTCGCGCTGCCGCTGCTGAGCGCCCTGGACGGCGAGGGCGTCGTCGAGGTCCGGCTGCGGGAAGGCGATTTCCACGACGGGGTCTTCCACCTCTACGCCGGCGCCACCGACGGTCCGGCCTACGGCGAGGGCCCGGCCCCCCGCGAACCCGACGCCCGGCTGGCTCTGGACGCCGGCACCTGCGCCGCCGTGGGCCGGGGCGAGACGAGCCTGACGGAGGCGGTCCGCACCGGCCGTGTCGAGGTCACCGGGGACGGCGTACTGGCGAAGGCACTGCGGGCGGCGGCCGGATAGGGCCCCGGACGCGGGAAGGCCCGCCGGGTGGGCGGGCCTTCACACATGCGGTCGCCGGCATCGACCCCGTACAGCGCACCCAGGCCCGGCCGGCGGGCCCTCCACGCGCGCGGTCGCCGGGTCAGGCCCCCGGCGGCACGCCGCGGGGCCGGCCCGAGCCGCGGGTCAGGGCGTAGCCGCCGATGCCCGCCAGCGCGGCCAGCACCGCGCCGACGCCCGTCCACACCCACCGGTCGGACCACCAGCCGGAGGACCAGCCGTCCTCGGGCTCGATCGCGGACAGCACGGCGGAGTCCGACGACTCCCCGTCCTCGTCCCCGCCCTCGGCCTCGGCCTCGTCCTCGTCCGAGGACTGGGACGTCACCGCGATGCCCGGCACCAGCGGTTCGGACAGCGAGCCGTCCACCGCCGCCGCGCCGCCCATGTCCTTGGAGTCGACCCGGACCTCGGTGCCGACCGGCAGCCCGAGGTCGGCGGTCGGCAGGTTCAGGACCGTCAGCCGCACGTAGTAGGTGCCCGGCAGCGGGTCGTTCGCCCACGGCTCGGACCAGGCCCGCACCGTGCGCAGCACACAGGCCAGTTCCACCGAGGAGGTCCCCGCCGCGGCGGTCCGGGTCTGCGCGCCGTACTGGCAGGACTGTCGGCGCCGCAGCCCGTCGTACACGTCGACCTGCCAGGTCTGGGCCGCGTGCGTGTCCGGCAGTTTCACCGTCGCCTGCACGGTCGGGCGCTGTCCGGCGTCCGCGGGGAACGACCAGTACAGATAGTCACCGGCGGAGCCGTCCGCGGTGGCCCGCTGCCCCTGTTCGATCTCGGTCGCGGTCCGGAACGACGTACCCGCCCGGGTCGGCGCGTCGTCCCCGGCCGAGGAGGACGGACTCGGCGAGGAGTCCGCCACCGCGGGCCCCGCCGCCACTCCGAGCGCCAGCAGCGCCGCGCCCGCCAGTCCTGTCACCCGCATCAGCTTGATCCGCATCAGCTCGATCCGCATCAGTTGGTCCTCCAGACGGCGACCCGCCAGCGCGACACCCAGCCCCACACCAGTCCGGCGAGGAAGCCCACCACGATCAGCGTGCCCAGCAGCCACCAGCCGCGGCCGAGCCCGAAGGCGGCCACGTCCGACGCCTCGCTGGGACCGTCCACCACGTCGACGGTCAGCTCCAGCGGCAGACCGGGCGTGGTCTTCACGCCCGAGGCGGCCGAGAAGGAGTGGGTCACCTCGAGACACACGGTCTCGGTGGTGTCCCCCTCCTCGTCGTCGTCCACCTCGGCCTTGGGGTAGCGCAGCCCGGTCGAGATCACGTCGGTACGTCCGTCACCGGCGGCCTCACCGCGCACGATCTCCCGGCCGTGCGTGGTGACCGCCCGCAGCAGCACCCCGTACGACGGGTCCACGGCCCGGTCGGCCGACACGCTCACCGAGGAGCGCAGCTCCTGCCCCGGCGCCAGGTCCACCCGGTACCAGCGCTGCTGCCCGAACTCCTCGCGGTCGGTGTACAGACCGGACTTCAGCTCCGGCGCCGCCGCACAGCGGTCCGCGCCCTCGGTGGCGACCGGCGTCACCACCGGATCGGCCGCCCGGTCCACCAACTGGTTGACCTTGTCGGTGAGTTCGTCGGTGTGCTCCACCGACGTGTAGGTCCCGCCGGTCGCCTCCGCGATGCAGCTGAGCTGCTGCCGCAGCTTGGTGCTCGGCACCAGACCGAGGGTGTCGATGGTCAGCCCGATGCCCTTGGCCGCTATCTCGCGGGCCACCTCGCACGGATCGAGCGGCGCGCAGGTGTCCTCGCCGTCACTGATCAGCACGATCCGCTTGGACCCGGTGCCCGCGCCGAAGTCGTCGGCCGCCTTCAGCAGCGCGGGACCGATCGGCGTCCACCCGGTCGGCGTCAGCGTCGCCACCGCCGCCTTCGCCTCGGTGCGGTCCAGCGGGCCGACCGGATAGAGCTGCGCGGTGTCCTTGCAGCCCGTCTTCTGGTCGTCGCCCGGGTAGTTGGCACCGAGCGTGCGGATGCCGAGGCGCACCTCCTCGGGCGTCGCGTCGAGCACCTCGTTGAACGCCTGCTTCGCCGCCGCCATCCGGCTCCCGCCGTCGATGTCCTTGGCCCGCATGGAGCCGCTGACGTCGAGCACCAGGTCGACCTGGGGGGCGTCCTCGCCGGTGGGTTCGCCGGCGGACGCCGGGGCCGGCAGGGCGAGCCCGGCCGTCAGCGCGGCGAGCAGGGCGCAGACACCCGCCGCCAGCCGTTTACTTGTGATCATCGGCGGATCCTATTGACCCGTGGTGCCCTGCTCCAAAACGGCCGTTGGCGGGCGGGTTCAGGTACGCAGCGGATTGGGCAGTGCCGCCCACTGGTCCCCGGGCCGCCGCGGTGACAGCCGCATCAGCGTCAGCGCCTTCGCGGGCAGCGGCTCGGCGCACAGCGCCGCCAGATCCGGCGTGTCCGGCAGGTCCCGTACCGCCGTCTCCAACGCGTCCCGCAGCGCCGGGCCGCTGCCCGCGACCTGGGCCAGCGCGCCGGCCACCAGCGAGCCGAACAGCTTGCGGCGCAGCACCGTGACGTCGTCGGTGACCATCCGGGCGGGCAGTTCGGGCACCGGGACGCCGTGCCGGGCCAGCCGGGCCGGGCTGACCCGCAGGTCGGCCAGGTCCCGGTAGACCAGCCGCAGCGGTTCGCCCGCCGGGGAGAGCACCACCAGCAGGTTCTGGCCGTGCGCCTCCAGCGCCACGCCCAGCTCCAGGGCGCCCAGCCCCACCCGCAGCGCGAGCCGGGCGAGCCGTCCGGTCCAGCCGGGCGACCCGGGCAGCGCGGTGGTCGCCAGCGCCGCCACCGGCACCACCCGCTCACCGGGCGCCGCGTACTGGTCCGGCGACTCCCGCAGCACGGCGGCCAGATCGGGGGAGTGCGCGGTGGCCGCGCCCAGCGTCCGGGTGATGTGCAACAGCCCCTCGCCGCGCGCCACGAGGACCTCCCCGAACTCCGACAGGGTCGCCGACGCGGCGATCGAGGCGACCGAGATGTCCCGCACCGAGGAGGTCAGCCGGGCACTCAACGCGGTCTTGACGTGCGGCCCGCCGGGCACGGCGAGGGTACGCAGGGACATCAGCGGGTGCGCGTCGAGCCGCCCGCCGGCGCTCTCGCCCGCCCCCTTCAGCACATGCGCCGCCTGCCACGGATGCACCGGCAGCAGCAGCCGCCCCCCGTCCCGCAGCTGGGCCGGCCAGCGGCCCGCCACCAGACACTCCGCCGCCGGCACCGGTACCCGCGCCAGCGGCACCACCGGCCCGTGCTCGGGCCCGTAGGCGAGCTGCTCGGCCACCGAGAAGCCGGGCCGGGACCGGCAGTTGGGGTGGAACGGGTGCCCGTCGACCACCCGCTGCTCCCACTCCCAGCCGCGCTCCGGCCACCCGTCCCGCTCGCTCGTCCGGCCCGCCCGGGACAGCGCCAACGAGGCGACGCTGTGGCCGAGTTCGGCGGCGAACCCCTCGGCACCGGGTACGGCGAGATCGGTCATCAGCCGCGCCGGATCGGCGTACTCCGACTCCTCGCATCGTACGGCGGTGACATAGGCGTCGGTGCGATACGGGTCGGCGTCCGGGCCGGCCAGCCGGCGCCCGTCCCGCAGCCGCAGGACCAGCCCCCCGGCGGCGGGCTCACGGCCGGTGATCCACGGCAGTGGCTCATGGGCCAGCGCACGCCAGAGCCGGGACAGCACGGCCGCGCGGGCGCCCGGGAGCGCGGCCGTGAACCGGGGGAGGAGGCCGGGACGGACGGCGGCCAGTTCCTCGGCGACCTCGGCCTCGGCGGTGGGGGGTCGGTGCACGGTCGGTCTCCTCGGGTACGAACTCGGGTACGGGCCTGGGTACGGGCTGGGGTACGGACAGGGCGTCACGGGGGAGTGACGAGGGCAGACATACTGATCGTCTCCGCCCATGACAGACCGTAGGGAACGAGTGGAACGCGTGGATGTCCTGCCCCCGCCCGCCGGCGACGACGCCGTGACCCGTGACGACGTCGCGGCGCTCGCCGACGCCCACGCGGCGGTGCCGCTGCTCAACTGCCTGCTGCGCGAGGTGGCCGAGCCGCTGCCCGGTTCCGGACCCGGCGACCGCGACGGCGACGGCGACGGCGGTCACCGGGAGGGCGACCGCCCGGTGTACCGGCTGCCCGGCACCGGCCGGCTGCTGCGGGTGCGCGGCGGCCGGCGCCCCGCCGAGCCGGAGGTGCGCACGGCGGCCGGCTGGCACCGGGTCGACCACACCGAGCTGGTCAAACTCGTCGCCGAGGAACTGCGCCGGCACACCGGCCTGCCCAACCACGAACTGCCCACCGAGATGACCGACAGCCGGGACGCGGTGGCCGCCCTGCTCACCGCCCGAGCCCGCGCCGTCCCGCCCGCCGACCCCTACCTCCGCTCCGAACAGGCCCTGCTCACCGGCCACCCCCACCACCCCGCGCCCAAGGCCCGCGGCGGCGGCCCGGCCGCGGCCTGGCTGCCCTACGCCCCCGAGGCGCACGCCCGCTTCCCGCTGACGCTCCTCGCGGTGCGCGCGGACACGGTCGTCGAGGAGGGCGACACCACCGCCCTCGACGCCCTCGGCGAGGCCCCGCCCGGCTACCGGCTGCTGCCCGCCCACCCCTGGCAACTCGCCCTGACCGCCGACGCGCTCGCCCCGGCCTTCGCCGACGGCCGGCTGATCCGGCTCGGGGAGAGCGCCGCCCCGGTCTGGCCCACCGCCGCGATCCGTACCCTGTACGCGCCCGAGCCCGACCTGTTCCTCAAGTTCAGCCTGGACGTGCGGATCACCAACGACATCCGCCGGCTGTGGCGCCACGACCTGCTGCGGCTGCGCCGCACCGACACGGCGGCCCGCGCGGCGTTCGCGGCGTCCGGCGGCCCCGCCGCCTGGCTCGGCGACACCGGCTACCGCACCGCCGCCTTCGCCTTCGAGGAACTCGCCGTCCTGGTCCGCGACGGACTCGGCGGCCATCTGCTGCCCGGCGCCACCCCGCTGCTCGCCGCCGGGCTGGCCGAGGGCTTCGCGGACAGCCCGCTCGCCGCCACCGCCGAACCCGACGCCTGGTGGACGGCGTACCTCGCGCAAGTCGTCCCCCCGGCCCTCACCGCCTTCCACTCCCACGGCGTGGTCCTGGAGGCCCACCTCCAGAACACCCTGGTCGCGGTCGACGCCCACGGCACGCCCGTACAGGCCCTGTTCCGGGACGCCGAGGGCGTGAAGCTGCTGCCGGAGGTGTCCCGGGCGGCCGGCTGGGAGCGGCTGGTGTACTGCCTGGTCGTCAACCACCTCATCGAGATCGCCGGGGCGCTGGCCGAACGGCACCCGGGGTTCGACCCGTGGCCCGCCGTCCGCCGCGAACTCGCCCGGCACCCGCTCCCCGAGATCCCCGCGCTGCTCACCGCGCCCACCCTGCCCGGCAAGACCAACCTCCTGCTGCGCTGGACCGGCGCGGACGGTGCCGCGGCCCGCTATCTGCCGCTGCCCAACCCGCTGGCGGAGTAGCGGCGTTCAGTCGGGATACGCGTGGGTCTGCGCCGCCTTCACCGTCGCCCACACCTCCGCGCCCGGCTGGAGGTCGAGTTCGGCCGCGGCGACCGCGCTGAGGTCCGCCGCGAGCGCCAGTTCGCCGCCGAGCGCGGCCCGGATCCGGTCCCCGTGCGTCTCCAGGCCGGTGACCTCGCAGCGCCACCGGTTGCGGGCGCTGGAACCGGTGGGACGGTCCCGGTGCAGGGTGACCGCGCTCGGCGGAAACGCCACGAAGACCGGCCCGGTGAGGTCCTCGGTGGTGACGACGGACGGCCCGGAGCCGAGCCGGACGGTGTGCCCGTCGGCCGCCCCCCGGTACAGGTTGAGGCCGACCAGCTGGGCGATGTAGTCGGTCCGCGGCCGGCGGGCGATGTCGGCCGGGCTGCCCTCCTGGACCACCCGCCCGTCCTCGACGACGACCAGCCGGTCGGCCAGCACCATCGCGTCCAGCGGGTCGTGGGTGACCAGTACGGCGACGGCCTCGAACTCGGCCAGATGGCGCCGCAGCTGGGCCCGGACCTCCAGCCGGGTCCGGGCGTCCAGCGCGGCGAGCGGCTCGTCGAGCAGCAGCAGCCGGGGCCGGGTGGCCAGCGCGCGGGCGACCGCGACCCGCTGCGCCTGCCCGCCGGACAGCCGGCGCGGCTTGACCCCGGCGTGTTCCGCGAGCCCGAGCCGCGCCAGCCACTCGGCCGCCCGAGCCCGCGCGTCCGCCTTGCGCACGCCCTGGCAGCGCGGCCCGAAGGCCACGTTGTCCAGCGCGGTCAGATGCGGGAAGAGCAGGTAGTCCTGGAAGACGACGCCGACCGGACGCAGTTCCGGCGGGGTGCGCTCCAGCGCCGCGCCGTCCAGCCGCAGATGCCCGGCGGTCAGCGGGGCCAGCCCGGCCAGGGCACGCAGGGCGGTGGTCTTCCCGGCGCCGTTCGGGCCGAGCAGGGCGACCACCTCGCCCGGCGCGACGGTCAGCGCGATGTCCAGCCGGAACGCGCCCCGGTCGACGACGAGACGGGCGTCGAGGCCCAAGTCGTCGCTCGTCGTCCCGGTCGTCGTCCCGGTCATCCGGCGGTCATCCAACGGTCGCGCAGCCCGGCGAGGACCGCGACCGACACGGCCAGCAGCACCAGACTGAGGGCGGTGGCCGCCTCGGGGTCGCTCTGGAGGGCCAGGTAGACGGCGAGCGGCATGGTCTGGGTGCGGCCGGGAAAGTTGCCCGCGAAGGTGATCGTCGCCCCGAACTCGCCCAGCGCCCGCGCCCAGGCCAGCACCGCGCCGGCCGCGACACCCGGTGCGATCAGCGGCAGCGTGACCCGGCGGAACGCGGTGAACCGGGAGGCGCCCAGCGTGGTCGCCGCCTCCTCGTAGCGCGGGTCGGCGGCGCGCAGTGTGCCCTCGACGCTGATGACGAGGAACGGCATCGCGACGAACGCCTCCGCGATCACCACACCGGTGGTGGTGAACGGCAGCGTGAGCCCGAACCAGTCGTCCAGCCACGCCCCGACGATGCCGTTGCGGCCGAGCGCCATCAGCAGGGCCACCCCGCCGACCACCGGCGGCAGCACCAGCGGCAGCGTCACCAGGGCCCGCACCAGACCGCGCCCGGGGAACTCCACCCGGGCCAGCAGCCAGGCCAGCGGTACCCCGATCACCATGCTCACCGCCGTCGCCGCGGTGGCGCACAGCAGCGACAGCCGCAGCGCCTGCCACACCTCGGCGCTGGTCAGCAGCTCGGGCAGGCTCGACCAGGGGGTCCGTACCAGCAGGGCGATCAGCGGCACGATCAGGAACGCCAGCCCGAGCACCGCCGGCACCAGTAGCGGCAGCGGTACGCCGCCCAGCTGGGCCCGCACCCGGGGGCGCCGGGCGCGGACGGCTTCGCGGGCCTCGGTCACGACTTCAGGAACCCGGCTTCGGTCAGCACCTTCTGCCCGGCGTCGGACCGCACCAGGTCGATGAACGCGTCGGCGCCGGCGGTGTTCTGGGAGTCCTTCAGCCGGGCGATGGGATAGTCGTTGACGGCCTCGGCGGACTCGGGGAAGTCGACCCCCTCGACCTTGTCACCGGCCGCGTGCACATCGGTCTTGTAGACGACGGCCGCGTCGGCCTCCTTCAACTCCACCTTGGTCAGCGCCGCCTTGACGTCCTGCTCGTACGACACCGGCGTGAGCTTGAGGTCACTGGCGTCGAGAGCCGTCTTGGCGGCGGCCCCGCACGGCACCTCCTCGGCGCACAGCACCACCTTCAGCTTCGCGTCGGTGAGGTCCTTCAGCGAGGCGATCTTGTCGGGGTTGCCCGGCAGGGTGGCGATCTCCAGCTGGTTGCGGACGAAGGTGACCGGCGTCCCCGCCGCGTCCCCGGCATCCGTGACGATCTTCATGGTCTTGGGGCTGGCCGAGGCGAACACGTCGGCCGGGGCGCCCCCGGTGATGCTTGCCGCCAGCGAGTCACTGCCGCCGAAGCTGAACGTCACCTTGGTACCGGGGTGCTCCTTCTCGAACGTCTCGCCCAGCGTCGTGAAGCTCTCCTTGAGCGAGGCCGCGGCGAAGACGGTCACCGTGCCGGACAGCTTCTCCGAACCGCCGGAGGCCGCCGAGCCGTCGTCGTCGGACGACGACGAACAGGCGCTCAGGGCGAGCAGAGCGGCGACGCCCACTCCGGCGGTGAGCAGGGTACGGGTCATCACGGGTGCGCTCCCTAGAGGTCCTGAAAGGTCCTGACGGACGAGGCTGTCCCGATGATAATGCCGCAGATGCAAGGTCAAAGTCAGCGGTGGGTTCGCATCAGCGTGATCTACGGTCCATGAAGTTGGCATGTGCGTTGCTACAGGAGCACCGGCGCTCTCACGCACGGTCGATATGCACATTGGTCGACTTCACGCGGGCGGTGGCCTCCATGCCGACCTCCAGGCCCAGTTCCTCCACGGCCTCCCGGGTCAGCAGCGACACCAGCCGGTGCGGTCCGGCCTGGATCTCGACCTGGGCGGCGACGTCGCCGAGCTTCACGGCGGTGACGATGCCGGGGAACGCGTTGCGCACCGAGGTGTACGAGGCGCCCTCCTCGCCGCCGCCGGCCTTGGCCAGTTCGACGGAGAACGCGGCCAGGTCCCGCCCGTCCACGAGCCGCCGCCCGGCCTCGTCCCGGTGTGTGGCCACCCGGCCCGCGTCCGCCCAGCGGCGCGCGGTGTCGGAACTGACGCCGAGCAGCCGCGCCGCCTGACCGATCGTGTAGGACTGCATGGGCGTCACGATACGTGACCGGTTTCCGGCGATGCGAAGGCCGCCTCCGCGCCGGTGAACCGGACCGTCGGACACCGGCACTCACCTGTCCTTCGGGCGGCCCAGCGGGCCCGGACCGTGTGCCCACCGGGCTCTACGGCCGCGATGTCAGGGCCTGGCCGGTGGTTCAGCCCCCTGCGCACCAGCCGCTCGTGCGGCGCGCGCTTCACGCCGCGGGCCGGATGCCGGAAGCGGGTTCTCGGGAGTTCTCCGGCCCCGTGCGGAAGCTGGTTGACTTCTTGCGCGCGGGCGGTCGACGCCGACCTCCGGTCGGGCGGTCCGTGCGCCGGCTGGACCGGATCCTGGACCGGGGATCGCCGAGGAACCGCTCCAACGCAAGCCGGGTGTCCTCGTCGGCGTTGCGGCGGCCGTCGGCCGCGCCTCGCCGTGACAGGCGGCGAAGGCATCGTGACGATCAGCATCAAAAATAGCGCCCACCCCTGACAACGAACCTGCCTGTTCCCCATCCTGGTCCGGGTCGAGAGAGCGGAAACGGTGCGAACGCGGCATACCGCCACGGGTGGCGACGGGCCCGGCCGTCAGCCCGCCCAGCCGACGAGGTCTGCCACGAAGTCGTCGTACGACTGGTTGGCGCCGCGCGGAGAGGAAATCAACCGGTGCTCCAGCGCCTCGCGCGCGACTGCCGGACCGTCGCTCTCCCGGAAGACCGGCGAGCCGAGCCCCCGCTTGAGCTCCTCCTTGGCGTCCTTGAGGCGACCGGTGTCCCGGTCGAGCAGACGGTCGGGGACCTTCCATCCCGGACGCACGTACGGGAAGGCATCCGGGAAGAGCAACAGCCAGCCCTCGCTCTCCCAGGCGGCGAGCGCGAGCGCGGTACTGAACTCCTGGCACTGGCGCGTGAGCTCGGCGGTCACTGTCTTGCGGACCCGCTCGTAGTGGGCACCGGTGTATCCGTCCAGGTCCTCGTGGACGACGAAGCCGACCAGTTCGGCGCGCTGCTGGCGCGCCTTGGCCCGCGCTTTGCCGGCCAGGGCCTTCACCGCGGCGGCGAGGTCCGGGCCGGTCTTCTTGCGCAGCCGCACCGGGTCGTTGATGCGGACCAGTTTGGCCGCGACGTCGACGTCGGGCTGGTGGGCACGTATGAGAGCGGCCAGGATCTCGCAGTCGTTCTGGTCCTCGCCGGCCAGCACGATGACGCCCCGCTGCCGCGCCCGGGACGCGCGCCCGCCGCCCTGCCGCCCACTGGGGGTCACAGCTCACCTCCGGTGAGATCGCCGCCCAGCACCCCGGAGAACCACAGCTCCCCGAGCGGTTGTTCGCCGGACTCCTCGACGATGTCCTTCACCTCGTCGACGGTGAGGGCCGGGATGATCGACGCGCCGTTCTCGTCGCGGTCGCACACCACGAATTCCTCCGGAAACAGCCGGTTGACGAGGGCGGGGGAGTGGGTGGCGACGATGAACTGCGTGCGTTCGGCGGCCTCGCGCAGCCGCTGCACGACGAGTGCCAGGGCCTGCGGGTGCAGCCCGTGGTCGATCTCCTCGATGCAGGTGAACGCCGGAGGGTGGGGATCGTAAAGCAGGGCGAGCAGTCCCAGCAGCCGTACCGTTCCGTAAGAGGCGTCGGCGAGCGGGGTCAGGCGGCGCAGGCCGCGCTCACGCAGTACGACGGTCAGTTGGTCGGTCGACCCGCCGACCTCCTCGAACTCGATGTTCTCCAACTGCGGCAGGACCGTGCGGGCATCGGCGACCAGGTCGTCCCAGATTTCCTCGCGGCCACTGAGGTGGATCAGGAACCCGGCCAGGTTCTCGGCGTGCGGGGAGAGGGCGGCGAAGTCCGCACCGCGCAGCCGGGTCGGCTGCCGGGCCGCGGTCACGTCGACGTCGAAGACCCGGAACGACGACAGCCGGTCGGCGACACGCGTCACCTCGTCCCCGCCGTCGGAAGGACCGAGCCGGGGGAGCGTGGACAGACCGCTGCTGAGCCTGCGGATGCCGAAGCTGCCGCTGTCCTTCGTCTGACCGGCCCGCTCGTCGAGGATGCGGGCCTCCTCACCCGAGATGGTGATACGCCGGCCCCGTCCCTGCCTGCGCTTGAACGCGAAGCTCTCCACGCGGGAGAGGGTGTGCGTCAGTCGCTTGCCGTCCCGGTTGGCGGGCAGGGACCGTCGCCGAATGGTCAGGTCGTACTCGTCGGGAGCGTTGAGGGTCGAGTTGCTGGTCCAGGTCGCCTTCAAGTGGATGCGCATGGAGGTCGGCGGCTTGTGCCCGCCCCAGAAGGCGACCTCGTCGAACCCGCCGCGCGCGTCGAGTGCCGGCTGAAGGTCCGTGCGGATGATGTCGGCCAGGAAGTCGAACACCTTCAGCACATTGGACTTGCCGGCGCCGTTCGGCCCCACCAACACCGTGAGCGGGCCGAGCGGCACGGTCACATCGCGCAGACTGCGGAAGTTCTCGACGTGCAGTTCGAGGAGACGACCGGGCATGGGGAACCTATCGGGTGGGTGCGAATGCGGCTTCCGCTCGCCATCGATATGTATCGATCGAGAGCGGAACGTCGTGGCTCAGCGTATCCGGGCCGACCGACATCGGTTCGCGTGTGCGGCGTGGTCACTCGCCGAGGAGCGACCCGTGTCCAGGACCGTCCGCACGGCCTGCCGGGCTCGGAGCGGCGGTCGGACACACTCCCGTCATCGGCCGGGGCGGCGACGAGGAGGAGGCCGCGGTCCGGATCCGCGTCGGGCTCCGTGAGGACGGCGGAGACACAGCCGCCCGCTTCTCGCCGGGCTGTGGCACGGTACTGGTGAGTGCGACTCGGGAGGGGAGCAGGATGACGCGCAAGCAGGTATGGGGCATAGCCGTGGCGGCCCTCGTGGCAGGTGGCGCCCTTGGATACGCGGTGGCGGCCGTCCAGGAGGACAAGACGCCTCAAGTGACGGTCGGCGCGCCGCAGTCGGCGGCGTCGCAGGTGCCGACATCCCGGGCAGAACTCGTCAAAGCGTGGACGGCCGAGCTGGAGCAGGCGGGCAAGGGACTGCCGGAGGGGTGGGAGATGCTGACCACCGACGAGATCCGGGGCCGCTACCTGCATCAGCGGATGCGCAACGCTCCGACCGCCGAGGACATCGACCCGGGCATGGGCCGCCGTGTGGACGAGTAGGGGAAAGACCCCGGCCCAAGGACAGGCCGAGGCCTCGCCGCGTGCCGGATGGATCAGTTCGCGTCGTTGATCGCGTTGATCACCGCGACGGCCTGGTCGCCGTGGTCGGACGAGTACAGGTGATCGTTGATCCGCTGGTCCTGGTCGTCGACATCGACGTGCGAGTTCGCCCCGACGATCTGACCCTCGGGGGTGGCCATGGGACCGCCGCTCGCGCCCGCCCCCATGTCGCAGTTCATTTCGAGCCGGTTGTCCAACGGGTACCAGTCGACCGCGTCCACGACGTCACCGGTGCAGTAGAACTGCGTGTACCCGTCCATGTCGGTGCGGTTGTAGCCCTCACCGGGGAACCCGGAGTCGATGATGTCCGGCCAGTCCGAGCCGTACCCGAACTTGTAGCCGAGCGCGCCCACGGTGTCGGTGAGGTTCGTGTAGCCGGCCGGGGCCTCGACGGTGAAGGCGGCCATGTCGCCCTCGTTGTAGTCCTGGTCCTGGGTCCACGCCTCCGGGGCCACGAACGACTGGGCGACCCACTCGCCCCACGGGGCGTCGTAGTCACCGGGGGTGTCGAGGCTTTCCTTGTAGCCGGGGATGAAGAGCACCAGGTCGTAGAAGCCGTCGGCGCCGCGCCCGTCGCCCGGGTGCACGCAGTGTCCCGCGGTCCAGACGGTGTTGTTGCCGTCGGCCGAGATCGAGGCGCCGCTGCAACCGTGCTCCTCGCCCGCGTCGTCGACGAACAGGATCTTGCCGACGATGATCGCGGGCGAGACCTGCGAGAACGGGACCTCCTGTGCGACCGGCATCTCGGGCACGTCGGCCGCCGCGGCCGCCGAGACACCCGTCTCGTCAGCGGGGAGGACCCGTGGAGCCTCGGCCTTCAGCTGCGGGGCAGCGTCCCTGGCCGCCTCCCGTCGGCTCCGGCCGCTGCCTCGGCGGCCGCGGCCTCGCGGGCGATGTCGACCCGGTCGTTCCTCTCGTTCGCCAGCGCGCGGGCGACTCTCTCGGGTGTCCAGAAGTCACGGACCTTCTGCGGATCGGTGGTCTGTTCGCCCGACGTCACACCGGGTACGGCGGGTGCTTGCCCGTCGGCCGCCGATGCGGTGGTGAGAGTGGCGGGGATCAGTGCCACGGCGAGCAATAAGGCGGTGGCAGCGCTGCGAGTGCGGCGTACGTGCACGGTTTCCGTACCTCTCGGTTGACGAATCGTCACGTACTGTCGCGCCTCGGAAGTGAACCACAGGCACTGGAGGTGATGAGTGACCTTCCAGTGAAGATTCAGCGGTCGACGCACACGGCCAACGGACTCGGGAGACGACGCGGTGCGTGAGGGCGTCAATCGTGAAGGCAGCGTCCCCGAAGTGCGCGGCCGCCGGGCCGTGGCGCAGGAGCGGTGCGCGGGTGCTGTCCTGCCACGGGGTCAGTCCCTGCGGCACCGCTCCTGAAGCTCCGTGAGGATCCCCTGCTCACGGTCGTTGACGTCACCGTCCACGGTGGCCACCCGTTCCGCCGCGTCGAGAACGTCACCGACATCACCCGGCTCGGCGTCCACACGCTTCCACACCTCGGCCGGGTCGATGTCGACGACCTGCGCGAGCTGCTCGTCGACCACCTGGTGCCGCTCCCGGACCAGCCTCACCAGATGCCGCATCAGCAGCGCCTCGTCGTCGGCGATCACGGCGTGAGGGTCCGCCCTGATGACGAGCCACGCGACTCACAGCATCAGTTGCGGGTGCCGACTGCGCTCGCTGATCCCTTCGGCGAGTTCGATCACCCGAGCCTCGTTGCGGAAGACGGCCCGGGCGTGCCGGCCGGCGACGAGCGTGGTGTAGCGGTTCAGCAGGACGGAGAGGGGGACGCCGACCAGGGGGATGCCGATCTTGATGACGTTGCGTTGCAGGAGCACCGAGGCGGGCGAGTTCCTCGCCCATATCCACGACCTGGCTCCCCAGGCCGATGGCCTCGACGACGTCCCCGTGGGTTCTCGCCGTCTCTCCTCCGGACATGTCGCCCAGATCTCCCAGTTCGGTGACCGAAAATTCGCACAGTGGCTCATGTCCCGACTCGACCGCGTTCGAGCCGCCGAGGCTGACATCCTCAGGGCGCCCTGCCTGATCCACGGGGATCTCTTCGACGACAACGTCATCGTCCGAGACGACGGCGGACTCTCCGTTCTGGACTGGGAGACGATCTCCATCGACGACCCACTGCTGGACCTGGGCATGGCAGCCGTGGGCCTTGCCCAGGACGAGGCAGGACTCCTGGCCACCGACCGCCTCCACACCCTGCTCGACGGCTACGAGAAGAGACGCCCCTTCACCGCGACGGACCGCGCGCTGCTTCCTCTGGAGATCGAGCACGCGGCACTGATCATCGCCTTTCACCGCTACTACCGTCACAACATCCGGTTCCCGAACCCGGAGAGGGCCACGTACCACCGGGCGATGGTCCGGTTCACGGAGTCAGTCGCGGGTCGCCTGTAGTACCGCGTCTCTGCGACTCCTTGTGATCGCCGGTGTCGCTGCCCACCAGCGGCGATGCCGGAAGAACCTGAAGGTCACCGGCCTGGTGGCCCGGTGCGGTGTCCAGGACCGCCCACACGGTCTTGCCGGGGCCGCCTCGCCGGTCTGTGACGCCCCAGTCGTCGGCCAGGGCGGCGACGAGGAGGAGGCCGCGGCCGGACTCGGCGTCGGGATCGGCGGCGGTGGCGACGGCGGGCCGGTGTTCGCCGAGGGTGTCGGAGACCTCCAGGCGCAGTCGCGTACCGTCCGCCTCGGCGGCCAGCCGTACGTGGAAGTCCCGTCCTGGCACGCGTCCGTGCTGCACGGCGTTGGCGGACAGCTCGCCTGCGATCAGGGCCATCGTCTTGTTGACGTGGCTGTCGTAGGGGTGGCCCCAGGTGTTCAGGCAGTACGCGACGAAGAGGCGGGCCAGGCGAGCGCCTCTCGGAGTTGAGGTAAAGGTCAGCACCAGTTCGGTGTCTGCGGGCGAGGTGTGCATGGAATCAGCGTTGCGGCTGGGCTGAGCCTGCCACCAGTGCGTAGGGCTGTACGGCGGCTCGCTGTACGGCGAGCAGAGCTGTCGGTAACCGGTGTGGGGGAATTGGGCCCGAGTCGGCGGACAGTCACGTTGTGTGTCTCTAGCGTGGGCGCGAGGTGAGGATCGCGGGCCGTACGCCGAGTGTCTGTACGGAGGCGTCCAGTTGGGTAGGCCAAGGAAAGAAGGCACCGTTGACAGCGAACGGCGACAACGATCTGGGCGTCCTGCGTTGCTTCGGGCAGCAGATGCGGCTGCTGCGGGAGGCTCGGGGGATGACGCGGGCCGAACTGGCCGCGAAGCTCGGGTACGGCGAGGCTCTGATCGAGTCGGTGGAACTGGGCCGACGCATCCCGAGGCCGGAGTTCATCGACGTGGTCGACGTGGTCCTGGAGGCCGGCGGCGTCCTGAAGGCCGCGAAGAAGGAGATGGCTCGAGCTCGGTATCCGGCGTTCTTCCGGGATGCGGCACAGTTGGAGGCGGAGGCAGTTGAGCTGCACGTGTACGCCAACCAGGCCGTGCCGGGGTTGTTGCAGACGGAGGCGTATGCGCGGGCGGTGTTCGGGGTGCTGCGGCCTCCGCTGGATGGGGCAGTTATCGATGAACGAGTTGCCGCGAGGTTGGCGCGACAGGAGATCTTCCACCGCAAGCCGCCTCCACTGATGAGCTTCGTCATCGATGAGTCGGTGCTGCGCCGTCCCTTGGGTGGTCGTGACGTATCGCGCGGGCAGTTGGAGAAAGTACTGCTGGTCGGGCACATGCGGCATGTGGAAGTGCAGGTCATGCCCCTGGGCCGCGAAGAGAACGCGGGGATGGCCGGTCCGTTCACCTTGATCGAGACGAAGGAAGAGCGCAGGATCGCGTATATGGAGGTGCAGAGCGTCAGCCGGGTGCACAGTGAGCGTGAGCCCGTCCGGGCTCTGGAAGCCAAGTACGGGACGCTTCGTGCTCAGGCGCTGACGCCCTGCGAATCACGCGGCTATGTCGAGAAGTTGTTGGGAGAGCTGTGAACACTGAGAAGCCCATAGCAGATGTGGGCGCCCTCCTGCGCTGGTTCAAGAGCAGTTACAGCAGTGAGGAGGGCGGCGAGTGCGTCGAAGTCGCCATTGGTGCCCACGTCGTTCATATACGGGATTCAAAGCATTTGATGCAGGACGGTCCGGTACTGACCACCAGTTCGGTGGCATGGCTGGCGTTGCTTGACGTGATGTGAGCTGGCCGGCGGTGTGACTCGTGCGGGGCGGCCCTGTAGATGGGCGAGCCGGTAGGTGGCAGCTCGGATGGTCGGCGCTTCTCTGCTCGAAGCGCCGACCGTTGCGACAGCACCGAGGCAGTCGACGCGGTTGACACGGCCCTGCGCTCCACCGACCCGACAACAGCCCGCCGTAACCTCCTCTCGCCGGAGATCCGACAGCTGATGGACCGCATGGCGCGTCACCGCTACCGCTACCGCCATCGCGTCCAGGTCCGCTGGCTGAAGGGTCACATCGGACATGACCTCAACGAAACCGCCGACGCGTTCGCTTCTCTCGGTGGCTGCCGGAAGCAACAATTGCCAGACCGCACTGACGATCACTCTCGGTTACTATGCACACTTGACGATGGGCGATCTCGCTCGATGAGTGGTTCGGGAGGCAGCCGTGACCTGTGAAGCCGGGAGGGCAAGTTGGCTGCGAACATGCTGAGACACGTCACCGCCACCCGCTACGTCGAACCCCTCACCTCCGGCGGCTCCGTCCCCGCCGTCGTCGAGGCCGATGACCTCGGCATGTACGTCGTGAAGTTCACCGGCTCCGCGCAGGGCCGCAAGGCGCTGGTCGCCGAGGTGATCGTCGGGGAGCTGGCGCGGGCGCTCGGGCTGCGCTTTCCCGAGCTGGTGCTGGTCGACTTCGATCCGGCGATCGCGGAGGGCGAGCCGCACCAGGAGGTACGGGAGCTGCACCTCGCCAGCGCCGGTGTCAACCTGGGCATGGACTTCCTGCCGGGCGCCGCCGACTTCACCCCCGAGGTGGCGAAGAGTTTCCCGGTCGATGCGCTGGAGGCGGGCCGGATCGTCTGGCTCGACGCGCTCACCGCCAACGTCGACCGCACCGTGCACAGCTCCAACCTGATGGTCTGGCCGACGTCCGGCACGGCCCGGCCGCACCTGTGGCTGATCGACCACGGCGCCGCCCTCGTCTTCCACCACCGCTGGGACGGCGCCGACCCGGGGAAGGCGTACGACCTGCGCCACCACGCGCTCGGCCACTACGCGCCCGACGTGCGGGCCGCCGACGCCGAGCTGGCGCCCAAGGTGACCGAGGCCCTGCTGCGCCGGGTCCTCCAGGAGGTCCCCGACGCGTGGCTGGCCGACTTCCCCACCCCGGACCAGGCCCGCGAGCGGTACGTGACGCATCTGCACGCGCGCGTGCGGGCCGCGGAGCGGTGGCTGCCCACTGATTTCCCCTCGCCGGAGGAACGCGCCGCCGAGGAGGCGCTCCGGGCGGCGCGCACCCAACGGGGCCGCCCGGACTGGCTGAAGCGGGTCCCCGACCTGCACGGCGAACCAGCGGTACAACAGGATGGGTCGGTGCATCTGGAATGAGCGGTCGGGTCGAGATCGAGTACTGCACCCAGTGCCGCTGGCTGCCGCGCGCGGCCTGGCTGGCGCAGGAACTGCTGACGACCTTCGAGGCCGAGCTGGACGAGCTGGCCCTCAAGCCCGGCACCGGCGGGGTCTTCGTGGTCCGGGCCGACGACGAGGTCGTGTGGGACCGCCGGGAGCACGGCTTTCCGGAGCCGACGGCCGTCAAACGGGCCGTACGCGACCGAGTGGCCCCGGGCAAGACCCTGGGCCACTCGGAGAAGAATCCCGGCTAGCGCTCAGCCCTTGAGCTGCTCGTACGCCGGCAGGGTCAGGAAGTCGGCGTAGTCCGCATCCAGCGAGACCGTCAGCAGCAGGTCATGCGCCTGCTGCCAGTTGCCGGCCGTGAACGCCTCCTCGCCCATCTCCACGCGGATGGCGGCCAGTTCCTCGGCGGCGACCTTGCGGGCCAGCTCGGCGGTGACCGGTTCCCCGTTGTCGAGCACCACCCCGGCGTTGATCCACTGCCAGATCTGGGAGCGGGAGATCTCGGCGGTGGCCGCGTCCTCCATCAGGTTGAAGATGGCGACCGCGCCGAGACCACGCAGCCACGCCTCGATGTAACGGATGCCGACCTGCACCGCGTTGACCAGGCCCGCGTAGGTGGGCTTGGCGTCCAGGGAGTCGATCGCGATGAGGTCGGCGGCCTCGACGTGGACGTCCTCGCGGAGCCGGTCCTTCTGGTTCGGCCTGTCGCCGAGGACCTTGTCGAAGGACTCCATGGCGATCGGCACCAGGTCCGGGTGGGCCACCCAGGAGCCGTCGAAGCCGTCGCCGGCCTCGCGGTCCTTGTCGGCGCGGACCTTCTCGAACGCCACCTTGTTGACCTCGGCGTCCCGGCGGGACGGGATGAACGCCGCCATGCCGCCGATCGCGTGCGCGCCGCGCTTGTGGCAGGTGCGGACGAGGAGTTCGGTGTACGCCCGCATGAACGGGGCCGTCATCGTCACCGCGTTGCGGTCCGGCAGCACGAACTTCGCGCCGCCGTCACGGAAGTTCTTCACGATCGAGAACAGGTAGTCCCAGCGGCCCGCGTTCAGGCCGGCGGCGTGGTCGCGCAGTTCGTAGAGGATCTCCTCCATCTCGTACGCGGCGGTGATCGTCTCGATCAGGACGGTGGCGCGGACGGAGCCCTGCGGGACGCCGACGTAGTCCTGGGCGAAGACGAAGACCTCGTTCCAGAGCCGGGCCTCCAGGTGCGACTCCGTCTTGGGGAGGTAGAAGTACGGGCCCTTGCCCTGGTCCAGCAGGCGCTGGGCGTTGTGGAAGAAGTACAGGCCGAAGTCGACCAGGGCGCCGGGCACCGGGGTGCCGTCGAGCCGGAGGTGGCGCTCGTCCAGGTGCCAGCCGCGCGGGCGCATGACGACCGTGGCGAGTTCCGCGTCGGCCTTCAGGCCGTAGGACTTGCCCGACTTCGCGTCCGTGAAGTCGATGTTCCGGGTGTAGGCGTCGATCAGGTTGAGCTGGCCGAGGACGACGTTCTCCCAGGTGGGTGCGGAGGCGTCCTCGAAGTCGGCGAGCCAGACCTTGGCGCCGGAGTTCAGCGCGTTGATGGTCATCTTGCGGTCGGTGGGGCCGGTGATCTCGACCCGACGGTCGTTCAGCGCGGCCGGCGCCGGGGCCACCTGCCAGGAGTCGTCCGCGCGGATCGCGGCCGTCTCGGGCAGGAAGTCGAGCGTGGCGGTGCGGGCGATCTCGGCGCGGCGCTCCGCGCGGCGGGCGAGGAGCTCGTCACGCCGGGGCGTGAACCGCCGGTGCAGCTCGGCCACGAAGGCGAGCGCCGCGTCGGTGAGCACCTCCTCCTGCCGGGGCAAGGGCTCGGCGTCGACGATGGCCAGCGGGGACGGCGCTGGTGCGGACATGAGCTGTCACTTCCTTCACAGGCACTTCTGAGCTTGGGGTGGCGTGAATGGATAGTAGTTTCCTCATGGTGGAAGTTCAATGTTTTGTTGATGTCGAGATACCGGCTGGTTCACCCAGGGCGGTCGCCTCACTCAAGGTGGCCGAGGTCGGCCTCGGTGTCGATGTCGTAGGGCTGGGCCACGTCCGCGCACTCGACGAGCGTGAGCGACTCCGCGTGCTCCTTCAGATAGGCGCGTGCCCCCCGGTCCCCGGTGGCAGTCGCGGTGACGCCCGCCCAGTGCGCCGCGCCGAGCAGCACGGGATGCCCGCGTACGCCGTCGTAGGCGGCCGAGGCCAGGGACGTCTCGTCCCGGAAGGCGGCGCGGACCCGGGCCAGCGCGGCGGCGCCGATACCGGGCTGGTCCACCAGGCAGACGAGCGCGGCCCGCGCACCCGTACCGGCTAGGGAGTCCAGCCCGGCGCGCAGTGAAGTGCCCATGCCGCGCTCCCAGTCCGGGTTCTCCACCAGGACACACCTGTCCTGGCTGTCCTGTCCGTCCCACCTGTCTCGCCCGTCCCGTCCGTCCCACCCGTCCAGGGCCGCGCGGGCGCGTACGGTGTCCGCCCGCGCCCCCAGAACCACGTGCACGCGGGCGCAGCCGCTCGCACGCAGGGCGTGCACGGCGTGCTCGGCCAGCGTGCGGCCGCGGTGTTCCAGCAGTGCCTTGGGGCGTCCGCCCAGCCGTCGCCCGCCGCCTGCCGCCAGCAGCAGGCCGGTGACCTGGTCTCCGTACTCCGTCATGGGTCCTGCATACCGGAGTTCGCGAACGACGCCCCGGGGAGCGGGGGGTTTCGGGGCGCTTAATTTCGGCCCCCGCTGTGGCGCGGGCGTACCGGGTGGCGTTTACTGACCCGCGTCCCTGTGCGCCCGACCAGCGCCACCGGGGGCCAGGGGAACGGAACGAGTGAGGGCGCACGACGGGGTGCGAGGGGGAGGGGCTGTGTTGCGTGGCGTGGGGCAGAAACGAATGGCCGACGGTGACGAGGACGTGCGGGTCAAGGAACTGCGGACCGCGGTGGCCGGGCTGCGCCGACGGCTCGCCGCGCTGCCCGCGGAGTTCCCCGACCGGGGCGTCGCCGAGGACGAGTTGGCCACGCTCGCCGCGATGGCGGGCGCCGGTGTGCCGGAGGTGCCGCGGCTGCGCCACTCCCTCCTGCTGCTGGCCGGCGCGATCGGCTCGGTCAGCGCCCTGTCGGCGGGCCTGAGGGAGGTCCGGCACGCGGTGGAGCTCTTCGGGGAGCCGCCGCGCTCCTGAGATCCCCGCGCTCCTGAGATCCCCGCGCTCCCGGGGTCCGCTCAGGCCGCCGAGCCGCCGCCCGAGGCGAGCAGGGTCTCGGACAGCTCCGCCGCCACCTGCCGCAGCACCGGCACGATCGTGGCGGTCGCGGCCTCGGTGACGCGGCCGGCCGGGCCGGAGATCGAGATGGCCGCGGCGGTGGGGGAGTCGGGCACCGGGACGGCCAGGCAGCGCACGCCGATCTCCTGCTCGTTGTCGTCGATCGCGTACCCCTGCCGCCGCACCTCCTCCAGCGCCGCCAGGAAGCCGTCCGGCGTGGTGATCGTCTTGTCGGTGGCGGCGGGCATCCCGGTGCGGGCCAGCAGCGCCCGCACCTCCTGCGGCGGGAACGAGGCGAGCAGCGCCTTGCCCACGCCGGTGGAGTGCGGCAGCACCCGGCGGCCCACCTCGGTGAACATCCGCATCGAGTGCTTGGACGGCACCTGCGCCACGTAGACGATCTCGTCCCCGTCGAGCAGCGCCATGTTGGCCGTCTCGCCGGTCTCCTCGACCAGCCGGGCCAGATGCGGCCGCGCCCAGGTGCCCAGCAGCCGGGACGCCGACTCGCCGAGGCGGATCAGCCGGGGGCCGAGCGCGTAGCGGCGGTTGGGCTGCTGCCGGACGTAGCCGCAGGCGACCAGCGTGCGCATCAGGCGGTGGATGGTGGGCAGTGGCAGGCCGCTGCTCGCGGACAGCTCGCTCAGGCCGACCTCGCCGCCCGCGTCCGCCATCCGTTCGAGCAGGTCGAAGGCGCGCTCCAGGGACTGGACGCCGCCGCTCGCGGAGGATTTGGCGGAGTCGGTGGTGCTGGCGCTGGACGTCGGCACGGCGCGTTCCTTTCGGGGCGGACGGGAGGGCAGAAGCCTACCCGGCGGCCGGTTGACCCCCTGCTTGTGCATAGCTACGTTCTGTCTGCCGAAATAGTAATTCCACTTTGTGGAAACGTCTAGGGGACGGCCGGGATCGGCCGGGATCGGCCGGGGGGTACCGGGTGCCTCTTGACGGCGGACGGACGCCGGGGAGAAGCTCCTTCAACAGAACGTTGAAGTCCGTTACGTGGCGGTAAACGTATACGCCGAGAGGGGTTCGGGTGTCCGAAGCTGAGCTGGTGCTGCGCTCCACGCGGGTGGTCACTCCCGAGGGCACGCGCCCCGCGTCGATCGAGGTGACCGGGGAGACGATCACGGCCGTCCGGCCGTACGACACCCCCGTCCCGCCGGGCGCCCGGCTGGAGGACGTCGGCGACCACGTCGTGCTGCCCGGCCTGGTCGACACCCACGTGCACGTCAACGACCCCGGCCGCACCGAGTGGGAGGGCTTCTGGACCGCCACCCGGGCCGCCGCGGCCGGCGGCATCACCACCCTCGTCGACATGCCGCTCAACTCCCTGCCGCCCACCACCACCGTCGAGCACCTCGACGTGAAGCGGCGGGTGGCCGCCGACAAGGCGCACATCGACGTCGGCTTCTGGGGCGGCGCGCTGCCCGACAACGTGAAGGACCTGCGCCCGCTGCACGAGGCCGGTGTCTTCGGCTTCAAGGCGTTCCTGTCCCCGTCCGGCGTGGACGAGTTCCCGCACCTCGACCAGGACCGACTCGCCCGCTCGCTGGCCGAGATCGCCTCCTTCGACGGCCTGCTGATCGTGCACGCCGAGGACCCGCACCAGCTAGCCGCCGCCCCGCAGCGGGGCGGCCCGCACTACCGGCACTTCCTCGCCAGCCGCCCGCGCGACGCCGAGAACACCGCCATCGCGGCCCTCATCGCGCAGGCGAAACGGTTCGACGCCCGCGTGCACGTCCTGCACCTGTCCTCCGCCGACGCCCTGCCGCTGATCGCCGCGGCCCGCGCCGAGAGCGTCCGCCTCACCGTCGAGACCTGCCCGCACTACCTGACCCTCACCGCCGAGGAGGTCCCGGACGGCGCCAGCGAGTTCAAGTGCTGCCCGCCCATCCGCGAGGCCGCCAACCAGGATCTGCTGTGGCAGGCGCTGGCCGACGGCACCATCGACTGCGTGGTCACCGACCACTCACCGTCCACCGCCGACCTCAAGACCGCCGACTTCGCCACCGCCTGGGGCGGCATCTCCGGCCTCCAGCTCAGCCTGCCGGCCATGTGGACCGCCGCCCGCGCCCGCGGCCACTCGATCGAGGACGTGGTCCGCTGGATGTCCGCGCGTACCGCCGCGCTGGCCGGGCTGACCCGGAAGGGTGCCATCGCGGCGGGCCGGGACGCCGACTTCGCGGTCCTCGCCCCCGACCGGACGTTCACCGTCGACCCGGCCGCCCTCCAGCACCGCAACCGCGTCACCGCGTACGCCGGCCGGACCCTGTACGGCGTCGTGCAGTCCACCTGGCTGCGCGGCCGGCGCGTGCTGCACGAGGGCGCGTTCAGCGAACCGAAGGGGCGGCTCCTCACCCGGACCGACTGACCGGCTCCGTGTCCGGGCCCTCTGGCCGTCTCCGCACCCGGCCCCCATGACCCTCTCCCGACCGTGCCCGACGACCGAAAGGCAGAACTGATCACCGTGACGGCGACCTCGATGTTCACCGGCGACGCGAACCCCTACGGAGGCGGTGACCCGTACGCGGACTACCGCACCGCCGACTTCCCCTTCACCCAGCACGCCAACCTCGCCGACCGGCGGCTCGGCGCCGGTGTCGTCGCCGCCAACGACGAGTTCTTCGCCCAGCGGGAGAACCTGCTGGTGCCCGAGCGGGCCGAGTTCGACCCCGAGCGCTTCGGCCACAAGGGCAAGATCATGGACGGCTGGGAGACCCGCCGCCGCCGCGGTGCCGCCGCGGACCACCCCTGGCCGACCGCCGACGACCACGACTGGGCGCTGGTCCGGCTCGGCGCCCCCGGCGTGATCCGCGGCATCGTCGTCGACACCGCGCACTTCCGCGGCAACTACCCGCAGGCGGTGTCGGTGGAGGGCACCTCGCTGCCCGGCTCCCCGTCCCCCGAGGAACTCCTCGCCGACGACGTGAAGTGGACGACCCTCGTCCCCCGTACCGAGGTCGGCGGCCATGCGGCCAACGGCTTCGCGGTCGACGTCGAGCAGTGCTTCACCCACCTGCGGGTCAAGCAGCACCCCGACGGGGGCATCGCCCGGCTGCGGGTGCACGGCGAGGTGGTCCCGGACCCGGCGTGGCTCGCCGCGCTCGGCACCTTCGACGTGGTCGCCCTGGAGAACGGCGGCCGGGTCGAGGACGCCTCGGACCTCTTCTACTCGCCGGCCACCAACACCATCCAGCCGGGCCGCTCCCGCAAGATGGACGACGGCTGGGAGACCCGGCGCCGCCGCGACCGGGGCCACGACTGGATCTCGTACCGGCTGGCCGAACGCTCCGGCGTCCGCGCGGTGGAGATCGACACGGCGTACCTGAAGGGCAACTCGGCCGGCTGGGCCTCGGTGTCGGTCAAGGACGGCGAGGCCGGCGAGTGGCGCGAGATCCTGCCCCGCACCCGCCTCCAGCCCGACACCAACCACCGCTTCGTCCTCCCCGAGGAGTCCGTAGGCACGCACGCGCGCGTGGACATCTATCCGGACGGCGGCATCTCCCGGCTGCGCCTGTTCGGCGCCCTCACCGGGGACGGCGCGGCCCGGCTGGCCGCCCGCCACCAGGAACTGGGCGGCTGACCCGGGAGGCGACCCGGCTGTCCGGCCGGTTCGGCGGACAGCCGTCACCCTGTCCCTGGAGGGCGACGGCCGGGTCATCGTCTCCAGTCGCCGGCCGTGCCGCGATGAGTTCCGGGTGCCGGTGGGGTCTGCCCTGATGACAGCGGACTCTCCGCGCCGCACGCGCGGGACGCGCACGAAAGGCAGGCACCCGCCATGGGCAAGCTCGTCCTCACCACCTTCGTCACCCTCGACGGCGTCTACCAGGGGCCTGGCGGCCCCGGGGAGGACACCCGCGACGGCTTCACCCACGGCGGCTGGACCGTCCCCTACGACGACGAGGACTCCGGCCGCTTCATCCTCGGCCTCTACGACCGAGTCGGCGCCTTCCTGCTGGGCCGCCGTACGTACGACATCTTCGCCGGGTACTGGCCGAAGGTCACCGACCCCGCCGACCCGGTCGCCTCGAAGCTGAACACCCTGCCGAGGTACGTCGCCTCCACCACCCTCACCGACCCCGGCTGGACCGGCACCACCGTGCTCGGCGCCGACCTCGCCAAGGAGGTCACCGCCGCCAAGGAACGCACCGACGGTGAGCTCCTGACGCACGGCAGCGGCGTCCTGGCCCGCTCCCTGCTCGCGCTCGGCCTCGTCGACACCGTCCACCTGCTGACCTACCCGGTGGTCCTGGGCGCCGGCCGCCGGCTGTTCGCGGAGGGCTCCGTGCCGACCGCCTTCCGGCACACCGGCGGCCGGGTCACCGCGAAGGGCGTGAGCATCCAGTCGTACGAGCCGGCCGGACGCCCCGAGTACGGCACGTACGAACTGCCGGAGAACGGCTGACACCGGTGTCGTTCGGGGAGCCGGGCTACGCCGCCGACACACCGGGCGGGTCGGAGAGCCGTGGGTTAACCGCGTGAAAACTCATCGGACGGGACGGGAGAAATCTTCCCCCTTGTCATTGACATGCCATCATCTACGCGCGTCATCATAGGGACATGCGATTCCCCCCACACGCCGCCCGCATCGGCGCGGCCGCCGCAGCCCTGACCGCCCTGCTCGTGGGCGGCACCGTCTCCGCGACCACCGCCACCGCCGCCCCCGCGGCGGTCGGCAGCATCTGCTACAGCGACCTGCCCTCCCAGGCGCACGACACCCTCGACCTGATCGAGCAGGGCGGCCCCTACCCGTACGACCAGGACGGGACCGTCTTCCAGAACCGCGAGGGCATCCTGCCCAGCCAGTCCAGCGGTTACTACCACGAGTACACGGTGATCACCCCCGGCTCCTCCACCCGCGGCGCCCGCCGCATCGTCACCGGTGAGGACTACCAGGAGGACTACTACACCGCCGACCACTACGTCTCCTTCGACCTGGTCGACTACGCCTGCTGAAACCCAGTAGTTCCGGCGACTGCCGCACGCCCACAGACCCTCGCCCCGCGGACCCCCCACCCACACCGGCCGCGGGGCGAGACCTTTGGGCCGCCGCCATGTCCGGACAACCCGCCGCCATGTCCGGACAACCGGACTGCGCAACTTCCCGTCAACAACGCGCGGAGCTACGCTCGCCACGTGCCGAAACCAGAAGTCGACCCGCCCGCGACGCCAGACCTCGGCGTGGACCGGACCAGTCCGGTGCCGCTGTACTTCCAGCTGTCGCAGCAGCTGGAGGCGGCCATCGAGCAAGGCGTCCTCACGCCGGGCAGTCTGCTGGGCAACGAGATCGAACTGGCCGCCCGGCTCGGCCTGTCCCGGCCCACGGTCCGCCAGGCCATCCAGTCACTGGTCGACAAGGGCCTCCTGGTGCGCCGCCGAGGCGTCGGCACCCAGGTCGTCCACAGCCAGGTCAAGCGCCCCCTGGAGCTGAGCAGCCTCTACGACGATCTGGCGGCGGCGGGACAGCGCCCCGGCACGCAGGTCCTGGTCAACGACGTCGTCCCGGCGACCGCCGAGGTCGCCGCCGCGCTCGGGGTGGCCGAGGGCGGCGACGTGCACCACATCGAGCGGCTGCGCCTGACCCACGGCGAACCGATGGCGTACCTGTGCAACTACCTCCCGCCCGGCCTCCTCGACCTGGACACCGGCCACCTGGAGAGCACCGGCCTGTACCGCCTGATGCGCGGCGCCGGCATCACCCTGCACAGCGCCCGCCAGTCCATCGGCGCCCGCGCCGCCACCGCCGCCGAGGCCGCGCGGCTCGACGAGACCGAGGGCGCCCCGCTGCTCACCATGCGGCGCGCCACGTACGACGACACCGGCCGCGCGGTCGAGTACGGCACCCACACCTACCGGCCGTCCCGCTACTCGTTCGAGTTCCAGCTCCTGGTGCGGTCCTGAGGTCGGTCCTGGGGTCGGTCCTGGGGTCGGGCATATGCCCCCGGCGTGTCGCGCCCGACACCCATGCCCGACAATAGGGCGTTTGGGTTGGTGGGCGCACCGGCCCTCGCGTAGGACAGAACCACGACAGAACCACGACCGCACGCGGCAAGACCGCACGCACGCAGCAACACCGCACACCGCAAGACAGCACAGAGCAAGAAGGGCACCGCCTCGTGGCACGGTTTCGGACCTGGACAGGCATCGCGCTGGCAGGGGCATTGTCACTCTCCCTCGTCGCATGCAGCAGCACCGGCGGCAAGCGCGCCGAGGACGCCCGCAAGGCCGCCGCGGCCCAGGGGAAGGCGGCGGTGAACACCCCCCGCTGGACCGTCGCGATGATCACTCACTCGGGCGACGGCGACACCTTCTGGGACATCGTCCAGAGCGGCGCGAAGCAGGCCGCCGTCAAGGACAACATCAACTTCCTGTACTCCCACGACGACGAGGCCCAGCAGCAGGCGCAGCTGGTGGACGCCGCCGTGGACAAGAAGGTCGACGGGATCATCGTCACGCTGGCCAAGCCGGACGCGATGAAGGCCGCCGTCGCCCGCGCGGTGCAGGCCGGCATCCCGGTGGTCACCGTGAACTCGGGCTCGGCCGAGTCCAAGGAGTTCGGCGCGCTCACCCACATCGGGCAGGACGAGACGATCGCCGGCGAGGCGGTCGGCGAGGAACTGAACGAGCGGGGCCGCAAGAGCGCCGTCTGCGTCCTGCACGAGCAGGGCAACGTCGGCCACGAGCAGCGCTGCGACGGCGTGGCGAAGACCTTCGACGGCAAGCTCCAGCGGCTCTACGTCACCGGCACCAGCATGCCGGACGTGCAGTCCGCCCTCGAGGCCAAGCTCCAGACCGACAAGAGCGTGGACACCGTGGTCACCCTCGGCGCCCCGTACGCGGACACCGCCGTCAAGGCCAAGCAGGGCGCGGACAGCAAGGCCGAGATCGACACCTTCGACCTGAACGCCAAGGTGGCGGCCGGCCTGAAGGACGGCACCCTCGGCTTCGCCGTCGATCAGCAGCCCTACCTCCAGGGCTACGAGGCGGTCGACCTGCTGTGGCTCTACCGGTACAACGCCGACGTCCTCGGCGGCGGGCAGCCGGTGCTCACCGGCCCGCAGATCATCACCAAGGACGACGCCGACGCGCTGGCCGACTACACGGAGCGGGGCACCCGATGAGCGCCGCCGACGCCCCGGTCGCCGACGAAAGGATTCTGCGGACCTCTCCGCTGCGGAACCTCCTCGGCCGTCCCGAGCTGGGCTCGGTCGTCGGCGCGATCGCCGTCTTCGTCTTCTTCGCCCTGGTCGCCGACAGCTTCCTGCACGCCGCCAGCCTCAGCACGGTCCTGTACGCCTCCTCCACCATCGGCATCATGGCCGTACCGGTCGCGCTGCTGATGATCGGCGGCGAGTTCGACCTGTCGGCGGGCGTCATGGTGACCTCCTCCGCCCTGCTGTCGTCGATGTTCAGCTACCAGATGACCGCCAACGTCTGGGTCGGCGTCGGCGTGTCCCTGCTGGTCACCCTCGCCATCGGCGCCTTCAACGGCTTCATGCTCAGCCGCACCAGGCTGCCCAGCTTCATCATCACGCTGGGCACCTATCTGATGCTGATCGGCATGAACCTCGGCTTCACCAAGCTGATCGACGAGACCGTCTCCACCAAGTCCATCGCCGACATGGACGGCTTCGCCTCCGCCAAGGACGTCTTCGCCTCGACGATCACCATCGGCGGTGTCGGCTTCAAGGTGACCATCCTGTGGTGGCTCGCGCTGGTCGCGTTGGCGAGCTGGATCCTGCTGCGCACCCGCGCCGGCAACTGGATCTTCGCGGTCGGCGGCAACCAGGACGCCGCCCGCGCGGTGGGCGTCCCGGTGACGAAGACCAAGATCGGCCTCTACATGGGGGTCGCCCTCGGCGCCTGGATCTCCGGCCAGCACCTGCTCTTCTCGTACGACGTCGTGCAGTCCGGCGAGGGCGTCGGCAACGAGCTGATCTACATCATCGCGGCCGTCATCGGCGGCTGTCTGATCACCGGCGGCTACGGCAGCGCGGTCGGCTCGGCGGTCGGCGCCCTGATCTTCGGCATGACCAGCAAGGGCATCGTCTTCGCCGAGTGGAACCCCGACTGGTTCAAGTTCTTCCTCGGAGCGATGCTGCTCCTCGCGACCCTGCTCAACGCCTGGGTCCGCAAGCGCGCGGAGGCCACCAAGTGACGACTCAGCCCACCGATACCCGTACCGCGCTGGTGGAGCTGTCCGGCGTCAGCAAGCAGTACGGCAATGTCCGGGCCCTGGAAGGGGTGTCCCTGGCGGCGCACGCCGGTGAGATCACCTGTGTGCTCGGCGACAACGGGGCCGGCAAGTCCACCCTCATCAAGATCATCGCGGGCCTTCACCAGCACGACGGCGGCACCCTGACCCTGGACGGCGAGGAGACCCGGCTCTCCTCGCCGCGCGACGCCCTGGACCGCGGCATCGCCACCGTCTACCAGGACCTGGCCGTCGTCCCGCTGATGCCGGTGTGGCGCAACTTCTTCCTCGGCTCCGAACCGCGCAAGGGCGTCGCCCCCTTCAAGCGGATGGACGTCGACCTCATGCGCCGCACCACCCGCGCGGAGCTGCTCCGCATGGGCATCGACCTGCGCGACGTAGACCAGCCCATCGGCACCCTCTCCGGCGGCGAGCGCCAGTGCGTGGCGATCGCCCGCGCGGTGTACTTCGGCGCCAAGGTGCTGGTCCTGGACGAGCCGACCGCGGCGCTGGGCGTCAAGCAGTCCGGGGTCGTACTGAAGTACGTGGCCGCCGCCCGGGACGAGGGCCTGGCCGTCGTCTTCATCACCCACAACCCGCACCACGCGTACCTGGTGGGCGACCGTTTCGTGCTCCTGAAGCGCGGCACCATGGTCGGCAACCACACCCGCGACGAGATCACCCTGGACGAGCTGACCCGGCAGATGGCCGGCGGCAACGAACTGGACGATCTCCGCCACGAGCTGCGGCGGCGCTAGCCCCGGTCCCGGAGCGGGCCCTCCAGGAGGTCGCGCAGCTGGGACCGGGCGGTGACGCCCAGCTTGGGAAAGCTGCGGTAGAGGTGCGAGCCGACCGTACGCGGGGAGAGGAACAGTTTCTCGCCGATCTCGCGGTTGGTCAGCCCGCGCGCGGCCAGCTCGACGATCTCCCGCTGCTGCGGGGAGAGCCCGGCGAGCGCGTCGGCGGCGGTGCCCGTGGCCGGGTCCCCGCCCGCGCCCGTGCCCGAGGTCGCGTCCGTGGTGTCGAGACCGGCGGCGCGCGCCTCGGCCCGGGCCCGCGCTGCCCACGGCTCGGCGCCGAGCCGGCGGAAGACCTCCAGGGCCTCGGCGAGCGGCCCGCGCGCCTCGGCGATCCGTCGGCGCCGCCGCAGCCACTCGGCCAGTTCGAGCAGCGTCTGCGCCCGCTCGAAGGGCCAGTGCGCCAGCACCGGGTCCGCCAGGGCGGCCCGGAAGTGCGGCTCGGCGCCCGCCGGGTCCCCGGGGTCGGCCAGCAGGCCACGGGCCCGGCCGAGCAGCGCCCGCAGCCGGGGCGAGGCGTCGTCGCCGAGGGCGCGCGCGGTCCGCTGCACGACCTGGACAGCTTCCGCGCGCCGACCGCAGCGCACCGCGGCGGCGGCCAGCTCCGCGACAGCCGGGTAGGACGCGTGGTAGTGCACCGGCGCGCCGTCCGCGTCGAACACCATGCGGAACTGCTCGTACGCCGTCTCGTACGCCCCTTCCGCGGCCGCCGCCGCACCGAGCGCGCGGCGCGCGAAGACGGCGACCGAGCGGCTCTCCAGCGGATCGATCGCGGCGAGCGCCGCACCGGCCCGGGCGCGGGCCGCCGCGACCTGCCCTTGGAAGGCCAGCACGGTGGCCGACACGGCCGCCGCACAGGCCACAGCGTGGTCCAGACCGGCCGCCCGGCCGACCGCGGTGGTACGGGCGCAGGCCGCGAGCGCCTGGTCCCACCTCCCGCGCTCCACGTAGGCCCAGGCGATCGCGCCGCCCAGCCCCTCCGGCAGCGCGCCCTGCGCCTCCCAGCGGTCGAATGCCTCGTCGAAGGCGCGCACCGCCCGCGGGGTCTCGTCCAGCAGCCAGGCCATGATCCCGACCATGGTGAGCCGCTCCGGCGCGGCCGCCGCCCACGTCGTCAGCGCGGGCAGCAGGGCGACCAGCGCGTCCCGGCCGTCGAAGGGGTCCGCCACGGTGCGTATCCAGGCGGGCGGTCCCGCGTTCCCGTCGTTTCCGGGTGCTTCCGACAGGCGCCGCAGGATGTCCTGGACACGTCGGCGGTGGTCGTCCCGGCCGGAGTAGTAGCGGACCACCGCGGCGTCGGCCAGCAGGTCCAGCGCGGCGCCGGGCCGGGCGGCGGCCATCGCCTCGGCCGCGTCGGCCAGCCGGGGGAAGACCGCGGAGTGCCGTACGGTCAGCGCCGCCAGCCGGCCGGCCTGCGCGGTGGCACGGGCCAGCAGCGCGCTGTCGTCGGTACGCGCGCGTGCCGCCGCGGTCAGTTCCTCGACCCAGGGCAGATCCCCGGTGAACACGGCCGCGCCGGCGGCCTCGACCAGGAGCCGGGCGCTGTCCGCACGCCGTGGCGCCAGTTCGGCGGCGTGGCGCAGGGCCTCGGCCGCCGCCGCGTGGCCGCCGCGCCGGCGGGCCCGGCCCGCGGTGCGTTCCAGCTCCGCCGAGACGGCCGGGTCCGGGCCCGCCGCCCCGGCGGCG
>NZ_JBQOUX010000061.1:0-47966 GCF_052216785.1 Streptomyces sp. JW3
CCCCGCGTCCTGCGGGGACCGCCCCTCGGATGTCCTGTGTCCTGTGCCGGGTGCCCGGTCAGGCGGTGTGCCGGCGCTGTTTCTTGTTGCCGCGCACCGCCATGTACACCATGTCTCCGACCCCGACGATGATGATCGCGGCGACCAGCTGGAAGAGATGCCGCCACCAGTCGATGCCGGAGGTGGCGTCGACGCCGGCCGCTCGGGCGACCGCGTTGCCGACGATGGCACCGAGCATGCCGAAGATCGTGGTCAGCCACAGAGGGCTGTGCTGCTTGCCCGGAATGATCGCCTTGGCGATCAGACCGAGCACGAATCCGACGATGATCGCCCACAACCAGCCCATGGCTGCCTCCTCGTCCGGCTCTACGTGAGCATTACCGCCACCCTGGGCCCCTACCGCGTACGGCGCACGGTGGGTACGTCCGAACGGGGGACGCACCCGGGCGCCGCGGCGCACTCCGATCGCTCCGGTGCGAGGTCCCCCGGTCTCGTGGGCGGCGCAGCCGCGGCGTACCGTAAGAGCTGTCCTTGGCCCGCCACCCCGAGCGGCCGCGGACGGGTACGGGCGGGGAGGCTCCGATGCGAGCGGGCGGTGGAATGTGATGCGGAAGCGGAGCGGCGGCGGCAAGGCCGAGGTGTTCCGGATCACCGGTGCCCGGACGGGTCTGGAGGAGGACGTTCGCGGCCGGCAGCGCCGGTACGTCATCTCGATGTCGGTCCGCACCCTGGCGGTGATCCTCGCGGCCACCCTGTGGAACGTGGAACGGCACGTCGCGATCGTGGCGCTGGTGCTCGGGGCGGTGCTGCCGTACGTCGCGGTGGTGATCGCCAACGCCGGGCGGGAGAACGCGCCGGGACTGCCGACGACGTTCGTGACCGCGCCGACGCCGCCGATGATCGAGCCGCCGGCCGCGTCGCGCGGCTTCGCGGAATCCGCCCCGGAAGATGCCGACACCGATCGGACCGCGGGTGTACGTCGACCATCGAGTGACTTTTCTTGATCGGAACTAGACGTTACCGAACGGAATCGATCGGCTCGGATGATGGTCAAGTCCTCGCCAAGCCGTCGAGAAGCTCGCTTCAATCATGTTGTTCCGGTCCCGAACGGCGGACCACCCGTGACATACTCGGTAAGCGCTCCGCATCCCCCGTCGGAGCGATGGACCGACGCCGGGCAGCTCCCCCCGTGGCTGCTCGGCGTCGCCTTTTTGCGCGGCTCGTCCGCGCGACCTGTTCCGCACGACTTGCGAGACGAACCTGTGAGTGACGAGACGACCCCGGTCTGCTCCGCCAAGGGCTGCCGCAGCGCCGCCGTGTGGGTGCTGGCGTGGAACAACCCGAAGCTGCACACCCCGGAGCGGCGCAAGACGTGGATCGCCTGTGACGAGCACCGGGAGCATCTGTCCCAGTTTTTGGGCGTACGGGGGTTCCTGAAGGACGTCGTCCCGCTCGCCGACTGGGAAGCCGGTGCTTGACCCGTCCTAACCCCCGATCGCCGACATCGGCCGGTCCGGCTGGACGAAGGTCGGGTCGTCCAGGCCGGCGCCCGCCTTCTTGCCCCACATGGCGAGCTTCCAGACGCGGGCTATCTCCTCGTCCGGCGCGCCGGAACGCAGGGCGGCCCGCAGGTCGGTCTCCTCGCGGGCGAACAGGCAGGTGCGGACCTGGCCGTCGGCGGTCAGCCGGGTGCGGTCGCAGGCGGCGCAGAACGGGCGGGTGACGGAGGCGATGACGCCGACGCGGTGCGGGCCGCCGTCGACCAGCCAGCGCTCGGCGGGGGCCGAGCCGCGCTCCTCGGCGCCCTCCTCGGTCAGCTCGAAGCGGGTGCGCAGCGAGGTGAGGATGTCGCCGGCGGTGACCATGCCCTCGCGCTTCCAGCCGTGCTGGGCGTCCAGCGGCATCTGCTCGATGAAGCGCAGCTCGTAGTCGTGTTCGACGGCCCAGGCGAGCAGGTCGGGGGCCTCGTCGTCGTTGAGCCCCGGCATCAGGACCGAGTTGACCTTGACCGGGGTGAGGCCGGCCTCGCGGGCGGCGTGCAGGCCGTCCAGGACGTCCTTGTGCCGGTCGCGGCGGGTGAGGGTCTTGAAGACGTCCGGGCGCAGGGTGTCCAGCGAGACGTTGACCCGGTCCAGGCCGGCCGCCTTCAGGGCCGCCGCCGTGCGCTTGAGGCCGATGCCGTTGGTGGTCAGGGACATCTGGGGGCGCGGGCCGAGGGCGGCGACGCGCTCCACGATGCCGGGCAGGCCGGGGCGGAGCAGCGGCTCGCCGCCGGTGAAGCGGACCTCCGTGACACCCAGGGAGGTGACCGCGATACCGATGAGTCGGACGATCTCGTCGTCCGTGAGCAGATCGGGTTTGGCCAGCCACTGCAAGCCCTCCTCGGGCATGCAGTACGTACACCGCAGGTTGCAGCGGTCGGTCAGCGAGACCCTCAGGTCGGTGGCCACTCGGCCGTAGGTGTCGATGAGCACGTGGGCCCCCTCCCTCGACGCGGATCGCATGGAGCTCTTGACTCCTCCGATACCTGCGAGCCTACGTGACCCCGCCGACATCGACAGCGGCCGGAAGCCACCAGGTACGCCCCGGCCCCGTCGTAGGGAGCTACGACGGGGCCGGGACGCCAGGGGGAATCAGTGGGCGCCGGTGCCGGTCAGGGACCGGACCTCCAGCTCCGCGTACTTGCCGGTGTCCGGCCCCTCCTTGGACAGGACGGTGCCGAGCCAGCCCATCAGGAAGCCGAACGGGATGGAGATGATGCCGGGGTTCTTCAGCGGGAACCAGGCGAAGTCGACGTCCGGGAACATCGAGGTGGCGTCGCCCGAGACCACCGGCGAGAACAGCACCAGGCCGACGGCGACCACCAGACCGCCGTAGATCGACCACAGCGCGCCCTGGGTGGTGAACCGTTTCCAGAACAGGCTGTAGAGGATGGTCGGCAGGTTGGCGCTGGCGGCGACCGCGAAGGCCAGGGCGACCAGGCCGGCCACGTTCAGGTCGCGGGCCAGGGCGCCGAGCGCGATGGAGACGATGCCGATGAAGACGGTCGCCCAGCGGGCCGCCCGCATCTCCTCCTTCTCGGTGGCCTGGCCCCGGCGGATGACGTTGGCGTAGATGTCGTGCGCGAAGGACGACGACGAGGCGAGGGTGAGACCGGCCACCACGGCGAGGATGGTCGCGAAGGCCACCGCCGAGATGGTGGCCAGCAGGATCGCGCCCCAGGCCGAGTCGACGCCGCCGACGTGCAGGGCGAGCAGCGGGGCCGCCGTGTTGCCGGACGGGTTGGAGTCGGTGATCTCCTTCTGCGAGATGAGCGCGGCGGCGCCGAAGCCGAGCGCGATGGTCATCAGGTAGAAGGCGCCGATGATGCCGATCGCCCAGTTCACGGACTTCCGGGCGGCCTTGGCGTTGGGCACCGTGTAGAAGCGGATCAGGATGTGCGGCAGCCCGGCGGTGCCGAGCACCAGGGCGATGCCGAGCGAGATGAAGTCCAGCTTGGTGGTGCCGGTCGCGCCGTACTGGAGGCCGGGCTCCAGGAAGGCGGCGCCCTTGCCGCTGTTCTCGGCGGCGGTGCCGAGCAGGTCGGAGATGTTGAAGTCGAACTTCAGCAGCACCAGGAAGGTGATCAGGACGGTACCGCTGATCAGCAGCACCGCCTTGACCATCTGCACCCAGGTGGTGCCCTTCATGCCGCCGATGGTGACGTAGACGATCATCAGGACGCCGACCAGGGCGACGATGAGGACCTTGCCGGCGTCGGAGGTGATGCCGAGCAGCAGCGAGACCAGGACGCCGGCGCCCGCCATCTGGGCCAGCAGGTAGAAGATCGACACCACGATGGTGGAGGTGCCGGCGGCGGTGCGCACCGGCCGCTGGCGCATCCGGTAGGCGAGCACGTCGCCCATCGTGTACCGGCCGGAGTTCCGCAGCGGCTCGGCGACCAGCAGCAGCGCCACCAGCCAGGCGACCAGGAAGCCGATGGAGTACAGGAAGCCGTCGTAGCCGAAGATGGCGATGGCGCCGGCGATGCCCAGGAAGGACGCGGCGGACATGTAGTCGCCGGAGACCGCCAGGCCGTTCTGGAAGGCGCTGAACTGCCGGCCGCCCGCGTAGAAGTCGGCGGCGTCCTTGGTCTGCCGGCCGGCCCAGACGGTGATGACGAGCGTCGCGACCACGAAGACCGCGAACAGGGTGATGATCAGCGGCCGGTGCTCGCTGGCCTCGTTGGCCGCCAGGAAGACCTGTCCTGTGGTGCTCACGCGCCGCCCTCCATCCGGGACTTGATGGCCTCGGCCTTGGGGTCGAGCTGGGCGGCGGCGTGCCGCGAGTACCACCAGGCGATGAGGAACGTGGTGAGGAACTGGGCGAGGCCGAACACGAGGGCCACGTTGATGTTGCCGAAGAGCTTGGTGCCCATGAAGCCGCCCGCGTAGTTCGACAGCAGGACGTAGAGCAGGTACCAGGCGACGAAGCCGATGGTCAGCGGGAAGGCGAAGGAGCGGAAGGAACGGCGCAGTTCACCGAATTCCGCGCTCTGCTGCACCTCGGCGAACTCCTCCTGGGAGGGCAGCCGGTGTTGCTCTTGCGAGGGGGGCGGTGCGTCGGTGGCCACGGAGTCTCCTCGTACGACGGACATGACTGCTGTACCTAACGGTGCGGGGGCTGATCGTGCTGGTGCTCCCTGACCAACGACACGGAGCCGCCCGGGGCCCGGTTCACCGCCCGGACCACTTTCCGAAGTCACCCTCGGCCGGGACATTGCTGGCCAGCGGCCGGGGGAGATAACTTCAGCCTGCACACCCGACATGTACCTGCCCGGACGCCCTCGGCCGGGACGCTTCCCTCGGGGCACCCGCACGAACTGCACCGTCCGCACCACGGAAGAGACTGGAGAGTTCTGTACATGACCGTGTCTCACTCGCGTCACCACCGCGCGCTGGCGATCCCGGCGGGCCTGGCCGTGGCGACGGCCCTCGCGTTCCTGCCCAATGTGCAGGCGTCCGCCGCCGAGTCCCCGTCGGCCTCGGCCGACGCGACCTCGCTCAGCTATGTCGTCAACGTCAAGGCCGGCCAGGCTCCCTCGGCCGCCGTCAAGCGCGCGATAGCCGAGGCCGGCGGCACCGTCGTGACGTCGTACGACCGGATCGGCGTCGTCGTCGTGCACTCCTCGAACCCGGACTTCGCCGGGACCGTCCGCAAGGCGCGCGGTGTGCAGTCGGCCGGTGCCACCCGCACCGCGCCGCTGCCGTCGGCCGCCACCACCGACGTGGGCACGCCGAAGGTGCTCAGCGCCACCGAGGCGGCAGCCGCCGAGGCCGTCGCAGCGGGCCAGGACCCGCTGGAACCGCTCCAGTGGGACCTGCCCGCCATCAAGGCGGACAAGGCGCACGAGAAGTCGCTGGGCAGCAGCAAGGTCACCGTGGCCGTCATCGACACCGGCGTGGACGACACCCACCCGGACATCGCCCCGAACTTCGACCGCGCGGCCTCCGTCAACTGCGTGTCGGGCAAGCCGGACACCACCGACGGCGCCTGGCGGCCGACCGCCGAGGAGTCCCCGCACGGCACGCACGTCGCCGGTGAGATAGCCGCCGCGAAGAACGGCATCGGCATGACGGGCGTCGCGCCCGGCGTGAAGGTGTCCGGCATCAAGGTCTCCACGACCGCCGGCTTCTTCTACACCGAGGCCGTGGTCTGCGGCTTCATGTGGGCGGCCGAGCACGGCGTGGACGTCACCAACAACAGCTACTACACCGACCCGTGGTACTTCAACTGCAAGGACGACCCGGACCAGAAGGCGCTGGTCGAGGCCGTCAAGCGGGCCTCGTCGTATGCGGAGAAGAAGGGCGCGGTCAACGTCGCCGCGGCCGGCAACGAGAGCTACGACCTCGCCGCCGACGAGATCACCGACCCGGTCTCCCCCAACGACTCCACCCCCTCCGACCGGGTGATCGACCCGTCCGAGTGCTACGACATCCCGACCCAGCTGCCCGGCGTCGTCACCACCGCGGCGACCGGCGCCAAGGGCCTGAAGTCGTCCTTCTCCAACTACGGCAAGGGCGTCATCGACATCGCCGCGCCCGGCGGTGACTCGACGGCGTACCAGCCGCCGGCCGCGCCCGCCACCAGCGGCCTGATCCTGGGCACGCTGCCCGGCGGCAGGTGGGGCTACATGGCCGGTACGTCGATGGCGTCGCCGCACGTCGCGGGCGTCGCCGCGCTGATCAAGTCCACCCACCCGCACGCCTCGCCCGCGCTGGTGAAGGCGCTGCTGTACGCCGAGGCCGACGCCACCGCGTGCACCGACCCGTACGACATCGACGGCGACGGCAAGGTCGACGCGGTGTGCGAGGGGTCGAAGAACCGCAACGGCTTCTACGGCTGGGGCACGGCGGACGCGCTGGACGCGGTGACCAAGTAGGTACGAGGTCGAGGGGGGCGCGGGGACGTACCGCCGGTCGTCTGCTGGACTTGCCCGGTCGAAGGACGACTGGTGAAGATCCTGAGGTGACCTTGATACGACCCACGCCCCCGTCGGCCGGGGCCCGGGGGCGCCCGCGCCCGGGTCCCGGCACCGGCCGGGCCGTGGCCGTGCTCGCCCTGGTGGCGCTGGCCGCGCTGATCCCCCTGCTCGGCCCGTCCCCGGCGCTGCACGGCACCGGGGAGGCCGAGGCGCCCGGCACCGGCCCCATCGCCCTGCTGCGCGCGGTGCTGTTCGCGGCGCTCGCGGTCCCGCTGGGCGAACTGTTCGCCGGGCGGCAGGCCCGCTCCCTGCCGGGCGCCGCCCCGGTCGCGCCGCGCAGCTGGTCGGTGCCCGCGGCCGTCGTCGGTTTCGGCGCCGCGCTGGGACTGGCCTCGGTGGTGGCCACCGGCAACCTGGTGCCGGACGGCCTCGCCGACATCGACGTGGGCGGGCTCTACGCCACCCGGGACGGCAAGCTCGCGCTCCTGGAGGTCAACGCGTTCCTGGTGGCGGGGCTGTGCGCCGCCTCCGGCCGGCCGGGAACGCAGGTGTGGCCGCTGGCCGCGGTGGTGGTGGCGGAGGCCCTGCGCGCGCATCCCCCGACCGAGCAGAGTCCGCTGCTGGGCTCCGCTCTGACGCTGCTCCACCTCACCTGCGGCTGCTTGTGGGTGGGCGGTCTGCTGCATGTGCTGCGGGTGCTCGCCCGGTGGCGGGGCGCCGGGGCCTACGCCGGGGCGGGTGCCGCGACGGAAGGGGGAGCGGGCGCCGCGACGGATGGGGAAGCGGAGGCCGCGACGGAAGTGGGAGCGGGTGCCGCGCTGCTGGGGCGGTACGCGCGCGTGGCGGCCGTGCTGCTGGCCGTCATCACGGCGACGGGGGTGTGCAGTTCGCTGCGCCGGATGCCGGCGGGCTCGCTCCTCGGCCAGTTGACGGACACGGCCTACGGGCGGGTCCTGCTCGCCAAGGTGCTCCTGGTCGCGGCCGTCGCCGCCCTCGCCCTGTGCGCCCGCGTCCGGCTGGGCCGCGCGCCCGACCCACTGGCCGCCTGCTCCCCCGCCCGCGCGGAGGTCGCCGTCCTGGGCGTGGTGGTCGCGGTCTCCGGGCTGCTGACGGCGCTTCCGGTCCCGATCCGCTGGTGACGAGCCGTGCCGGGCGGACCGGGAACCGCCTTCCCGCGAACGCGGCAACCGTCACCGGCTCCCCGCGCGGCCCGCATCCGGCCGGCCCGTCGGCGGTCCGCTCACCCGCGCGGAGGTCGCCGTCTTCGCGCGGCGCTTCCCGTACGGGGCCGCCGGCGGCCGGGCGAAGGGCTGCGCCCGCGGCGGAAGTTGGCGGCGAGCGGGGGCTCGGGGACCGGACTGTCAGTCGTGGCCCGTATCCTCTGGGACCATGCTCGAAGACCAGACGACGGCGGTGTCCTCCCCCACGGCGTGGCCGGCCGCGTATCCGCAGGGATACGCGGTTGTTGACGTCGAGACCACCGGCCTGGCCCGCGACGACCGGATCATCTCGGCGGCCGTCTACCGGCTCGACGCGCGCGGCGAGGTCGAGGACCACTGGTACACGCTGGTCAATCCGGAGCGGGACCCGGGCCCGGTGTGGATACACGGCCTGACGAGCGAGGTGCTCGAAGGGGCGCCGCTCTTCCGGGACGTCGCCGAGGAGTTCGCGGCCCGCCTCGACGGCCGGGTGCTGGTCGCGCACAACGCGGTCTTCGACTGGCAGATGATCGCCCGCGAGTACGCCCGCGCGGAGCGCGAGGCCCCGGTGCGCCAGCGGCTGTGCACCATCGCGCTCGCCAAGGAGCTGGCGCTGCCGCTGCCCAACCACAAGCTGGAGTCGCTCGCCGCGCACTTCGGTGTGGTGCAGCGGCGGGCGCACCACGCGCTGGACGACGCGCGGGTGCTGGCCGAGGCGTTCCGGCCGAGCCTGCGCGCCGCGGCGGCCGGCCTGGTCCGGCTGCCGCTCCAGGAGTGCCGGCCGTTGACCGAGTGGGCGGACCGCCCCGCGCCCCGGATCGGCCACCAGGCGGGCGGCTCCGGCGGCTACCGGCCCACCAGTTGGCGTCCCGCCCGCAAACGGCCCGCCTGCCCCTATCCCAACCCGGGCCGGTACAAAGACGGCAAACCGCTCAAGCAGGGCATGCGGATCGCCTTCTCGGGTGACACGTCGGTCGAGCGGGAGCTGCTGGAGGACCGTGCGGCCGAGGCCGGTCTGCATGTCGCGACCAGCCTGTCCCGGCTGACCAGCCTGCTGGTCACCAACGACCCCGACTCGGGCACCTCCAAGGTGGTCAAGGCCCGGCAGTTCGGCACGCCGGTGGTGGACGAGGCGGCGTTCGGGCAACTGCTGCGGGACGTCGAGCCGGCCGACGGCTGACCCGTCTGACCCGTACCGACTCGTACTGACCCGTACCGACTCGTACTGATCCGTACCGACTCGTACTGATCCGCACTGACTCGTACAGGCGTGTGACGTCGCTCGGGTGAAAGCCGGACGAGACGGGTGAAAGCCGGGCGACTCGCCCGGCGTCCACTCGCCCGCGCCACCGCGACGGCTCACCCTGTGGCGCATGGCGACATGTGAAGTCTGCGGCAACAACTACGGCATGAGCTTCGAGGTGCACGCGCAGGGCGCGGTGCACGTCTTCGACTGCTTCTCCTGCGCGATCCACCGCATGGCCCCCATCTGCGAACACTGCCGGGTGCAGATCATCGGGCAGGGCGTGGAGGTCGACGGCCACTGGTACTGCGGCGCGCACTGCGCCCGCTCGGAAGGGAGGACGGGCGTCGTCGACAAGGTCTGACCCGGCTGCCGACGCCCCACGACCGAGTTGTACGGTCGTGGGGTGTACCGCTTCCTGTTGTCCCGGCAGTGGGTGATCCTCACGCTGGTCGCCCTGCTCCTCATCCCCACGATGATCAGGCTGGGCTTCTGGCAGCTGCACCGCTACGAGGAGCGCACCGCCCGCAACGACCTGGTCGCCGAGGCGCTCGGCGCCGACCCGGTGCCGGTGGAGCGGCTGACCGCCCCGGGCCAGAAGATCACCACCGACGAGCGGTACCGCACGGTGACCGCCAAGGGCCGCTTCGACACCGCCGACGAGGTCGTCGTCCGGCGCCGCACCAACGCCGACGACGAGGTCGGCTACCACGTGCTCACCCCGTTCGTCCTCGACGACGGCAAGGTGCTGCTGGTCAACCGGGGCTGGATCGCCGCGGACGGCCCCAGCCAGACCGAGTTCCCGAAGGTCCCCGCCCCGCCGTCCGGCGAGGTCACCGTCACCGGGCGGATGATGCCCGACGAGACGACCGAGGCCAGCGGCATCAAGGACCTCAAGGGCCTGCCCGACCGGCAGATCATGCTGATCAACAGTGAGCAGGAGGCCGAGCGGCTGGACGCGTCGGTGCTCGGCGGGTACGTCGTGCTGACCGCGCCGGAGCCGAAGGGCGGCACCCCGGAGCTGATCGGCAGGCCCGGCAACGAGGACGCGGCGCTGAACTTCGCGTACGCCATCCAGTGGTGGCTGTTCTCCGCGGCCGTCCCGGTCGGCTGGTGGTTCCTGGTCCGCCGCGAGGTGCGCGACCGCGCCCAGGCGACCGAGGACACCGAGGCCGAAGCGGCACAACCGGCGGCCGTGTAGCCCCACCGCGCCCCACCGCCGCTTGATTGCGGGGCACCCTCTTGGGAAGACGGTCCCCGTGCACCCCCGTATCGAGGACTACGCGATCATCGGTGACGAGCAGACCGCGGCGCTGGTCGCCGCGGACGGCTCGGTGGACTGGCTGTGCCTGCCCCGCTTCGACTCCGCCGCCTGCTTCGCCAAGCTGCTCGGCGACGAGGACAACGGCCACTGGCGCATCGCCCCCGAGGGCGCCGGGCGCTGCACCCGCCGCGCCTACCGCCCCGACACCCTGGTCCTGGACACCGAGTGGGAGACCGCGGCCGGCTCGGTCCGGGTCACCGACCTGATGCCGCAGCGCGACCGCGCCCCCGACCTGGTCCGGGTGGTCGAGGGGATCAGCGGCGAGGTGACCGTGCGCAGCACGCTGCGGCTGCGCTTCGACTACGGGTCCGTGGTGCCGTGGGTGCGCCGGTCCGACGGGCACCGGGTGGCCGTCGCCGGGCCGGACTCGGCGTGGCTGCGCAGCGAGCCCGAGGTGCGCACCTGGGGCGAGGACTACGGGACGCACTCCGAGTTCACCGTCAGGGCGGGCGAGAAGGTGGCGTTCGTCCTCACCTGGCACCCCTCGCACGAGCCCCGGCCGCCGCTGGTGGACCCGTACGAGGCGCTGGAGCACAGCGTCGCCGACTGGCGGTCCTGGGTCGCGCGCTGCCGCTACGACGGCCCCTACCGGGACGCGGTGGTCCGCTCCCTCATCACGCTGAAGGCGCTCACGTACAAGCCGACCGGCGGCATCGTGGCCGCCGCCACCACCTCGCTGCCGGAGGAGCCGGGCGGGGTGCGCAACTGGGACTACCGGCACTGCTGGCTGCGCGACTCCACGCTCACCCTGGGCGCGCTGCTTGCGGCGGGCTATGTGGACGAGGCCGAGGCATGGCGGAACTGGCTGCTGCGCGCGGTGGCCGGCTCCCCCGCGGATCTCCAGATCATGTACGGGCTGGCCGGTGAGCGCCGGCTGCCCGAGTCGGAGCTGCCCTGGCTGTCCGGTTTCGAGAACTCGACGCCGGTGCGGATCGGCAACGACGCGGTCAATCAGCTCCAGCTGGACGTGTACGGCGAGGTGATGGACACGCTGTCGCTGGCCCGGGCGGCGGGGATGCCGGCCGAGCGCCAGATGTGGCAGTTGCAGCGGGCCCTGCTGGACTTCCTGCGCACCGCGTGGCGCCGCCCCGACGAGGGGCTGTGGGAGGTGCGCGGCGGGCGCCGCCAGTTCGTGCACTCCAAGGTGATGGCATGGGTCGCGGCGGACCGCGCGGTGCGCACCCTGGAGGACGAGCCGGAGCTGGGCGGCGACCTGGACGGCTGGCGGGCGCTGCGCGACGAGATCCACCGGGAGGTGTGCGAGAAGGGCTACGACCCCGAGCGCAACACCTTCACCCAGTACTACGGCTCCCGGGAGCTGGACGCCGCGCTGCTGTTCATCCCCCGGGTCGGCTTCCTGCCGCCGGACGACCCCCGGGTGACCGGCACCATCGACGCGGTCTCCCGGGAGCTGACCCGCGACGGGCTGGTGCAGCGCTACAGCACCTCGGGCAGCACGGTGGACGGGCTGCCGGGCGACGAGGGCACCTTCCTGGTGTGCTCGTTCTGGCTGGCGGACGCGCTCCAGCTGACCGGCCGCACCAAGGAGGCGCGGGACCTGTTCGAGCGGTTGGTGGGGCTCGCCAACGACGTGGGGCTGCTGGCGGAGGAGTACGACCCGGTGGCCGGCCGGCAGCTCGGCAACTTCCCGCAGGCGTTCAGCCACATCGGCCTGGTGCACACCGCCCTCGCGCTGGCCGGGGACGAAGAGGCAGGATAGGCGCATGGATCTTGGACTGAGGGACCGGGTGTACGTCGTCACCGGGGCCACCCGGGGCCTGGGCAACGCCACCGCGCGGGCACTGGTCGCCGACGGGGCGAAGGTGGTCGTCAGCGGCCGGGACGAGAAGAGCGTCGCGGACGCGGCCACGGCTCTTGGACCGAACGCGGTCGGGGTGGCCGCCGACAACGCCGACCCGGCGACCGCGGAGCGGCTGATCGGCGCCGCGCGGGAGCGGTTCGGCCGGTTCGACGGCGTGCTGATCAGTGTGGGCGGGCCGCCGGCCGGGTTCGCCGCCGACATCACCGACGAGCAGTGGCAGGGCGCGTTCGAGTCGGTCTTCCTCGGCGCGGTGCGGCTGGCCCGGACGGCGGCGGCCGAACTGGGCCCCGGCGGCGTCATCGGCTTCGTGCTGTCCAGCTCGGTGCACGAGCCGGTGCCGGGCCTGACCGTCTCCAACGGGCTGCGGCCGGGGCTGGCCGGCTTCGCCAAGTCCCTCGCCGACGAGCTGGGCCCGCACGGCGTCCGGGTCGTGGGCGTGCTGCCGGGCCGCATCGACACCGACCGGGTCCGCGAGCTGGACGCCCGGTCCGCCGACCCGCAGGCCACCCGCACCGCCTCCGAGTCCCGTATCCCGCTGCGCCGCTACGGCGCCCCCGAGGAGTTCGGCCGCGCGGCCGCGTTCCTGCTCTCCCCGGCGGCGTCGTACGTCACGGGCGTCATGCTGCCGGTGGACGGCGGCTCACGGCACGGTTTCTGACCACGGGAACCGGTCAGCTCACCCGCTCCGCCCGGTGCCCCACGCCCTTGAGCCGGACCTCGGTCGGCAGCGCTTCGAGACCGGCCGAGGCACGGGCGTGCGCGAGGGCCCCGGTGGTGAGGCCGTCCAGGGCGGTGCCGGGGTCCACGTGCGGTTCCAGGCGGAGCCGTACCCGGGCCCTGGGGGCGCTGCGCCGCCCGGTGAGCCGTACGTCGGCGCGGGCCACGCCGTCCAGCCGGCCCGCGTCGGCGGCGCACGCGTCCTCCAGCGCCCGGCCGCGCAGCACCGCGCCCTCGCCGTCGCCGGTGTCGACGAGGATCTCGCCGAGCCGGCGCCGGCGCAGTACCGCGACCAGCCACCACAGGGCGAGCAGCAGCAGGACGGCGAGCGCGGCGATCAGCACCGGCCACCACCAGCCGGCGTCCCGCCACCGGGTCCGCTCGGCCTGGCTGAGCAGCACGTCGTGGCGCGAGTCGTGGATCCACCAGGAGGGCGCCTTCACCCCGAACCCGACGGCGAGCACCGAGCCGCCGAGCACCAGCAGTACCAGCCCGACGAGCGCGAGCAGCACCCGGTCGACAGTCCTGAGCACCGTTGCCTCACCCCTTCCGTCCGGGCCGCCGCACCTTCACCGACAGGCGGGGCGGCCGGGCCAGGCCCAGCCCCCGCACCGTGTCGCCGAGCGCGGTGTCCAGATCGGCGCGTACGTCGTCCAGTTCACGGAAGTGCGCCACCGCGCGCGCCTTGGCCTTCGACCGGCGGACGCGGACCTTCGCCGACTGCACCCCGGCGACCTCCATCGCCCGGTCGCGCAGCACCGTCGCGGCGGCGTCCCGGTGCAGTCCGGCCCGGACGTCGGGGTGCGTGCGGCGCATCGGCAGCACGGCGCGCAGACCGGGCGTGAGCGCGAGCAGCAGCAGCCAGAGGCCGAGGGCGGCGGCGAGGCCGGCGCCGACCAGCACCCAGGTGTCGTCCAGCGGGCGGCGGGCGAGCTGCCGGGCCAGTTCGCGGCGCCAGGCCATGCCGGGCCGGTCGGCGCGCACGGCCACGATGTCGTACAGGAAGAGCACGGCGAGGGCCAGGAGCAGCAGGGCGACGATGCCCGCGGGGACCCGCCGCGCCGACCAGAAGCGGTGCGCCCGGCCGCCGGCTTCGGGGGCCGGGGCCGGCGGCTCGTCGTCGTGGCTCTTCTCCAGGACCGGCAGCCGGGCCGTGCTGCCCTGGGGATCGGCTGGTTGGCTCATCGCGTCCTTCCCTGTGCCGCGCCGTACTCCGCCGCCGGGTGCAGCCGCTCGACCCGCACGGCGACCTCCGGCACCTTCATGCCCGTCAGCGTGGACACCCGCTCGGCGACCCGGTGCCGGACCCGGCCGCAGCGGGCGCCGACGTCGCAGGGGTAGTCGAGTTCGAGGTGGACCCGGACGCGGGCCACCTCGTGGCGCACCACGACGGTCGCGTGCGGGCGCTCGGCGTCCGGCGGCAGTTCGCCGACCGCCTCGCGCGCCGCCTGGGCGGCCACCTTGGCGACGACCCGGTCGGCGATCCGGGTGGCGCCGCGCTCGCCGGGCGGTACGGCGTCCTCGGGTGCGGCGGTGTCCTCGGCCGCGTGCGGCTCGGTGGCCGCGCCGCTCACGCCGGTCACCGCCGGCGGTCGTCGCGGCTGCGGAAGAAGTCGCCCAGCTCCATGTCGCCCTCCAGGAGCCGGCCGACCACGAAGCCGACGGCGCCCAGGGCGGCCACCAGCAGGAAGGCGCCGAATCCGCCGAAGTATCCGGCGAAGCCGAGCGCCATGCCGGCGATCATGCCGACCACGGCCATGTTCATGGTGCGCTCTCCTCAGTCCGGAGCTGTCGGGGCCCGCTCACTGGATGCGTGGCTCCGGCTGCTCCTCGTCCTCTTCGTCGGGCAGTTTGACGTCACTGACCGCGATGTTGACCTCGACGACCTCAAGGCCGGTCATCCGCTCCACCGCCGCCACGACGTTCTCCCGCACATCGCGGGCCACGTCGGCGATCGACACGCCGTACTCGACGACGATCTCCAGATCGAGCGCCGTCTGCTTCTCGCCGACCTCGGCCTTCACGCCGCGCGTCACGCCCGACTTGGAGCCGCCGGGCACCCGGTCGCGTACCGCGCCGAAGGTGCGTGACATGCCGCTGCCCATGGCGTGCACACCCGCCACGTCGCGTGCCGCCATTCCGGTGATCTTCTCCACCACGCCGTCCGCGATGGTGGTCCGGCCCCGGCTGCCGGGGTCGCCGCCGCCTCGCCTGACCGACTGTCCCTTGCCCAGGCCCTCGGTCCCGACGTCCTGCCCGGACCGGCCTCGCTCCGTGGTCTCACTCATCGCCGTACGTCCCTTTCGGTCGTCGTCCTGAGACCACGTTAAGTGTGGTGGCGCGCTCGCGCGCCGGGGATGCGGCAGGCTGGACGAATGACGACGGCCGACCGGTGGACACGGACAGTACGGGAGCAACTGGGACTGGGCAGGTTCCTGCCCCTGGGCGGTCCGCCGGACGGGGCCTGGATCGCCGAACGGGCGGCGCGCGAGGTGCTGCTGACCGCGGTGGCCGGCCTGCCGGGGGTACGCCTTGACCGGCTGCGGATCGCGGCGGCCGATCCGGACGCCGCGCCCGAGCCGGCCGTACCGGCGCCGCCGAGCGCGCTGCCGCCGGGGCCGCTGCGGGTGACGGCCGACCTGGCGGCGACCGCGGCGGAGCCGTTGCCGGCGGTGGCGGCGCGGGTGCGGGCCACGCTGGCACAGGCGGCGGCGCTGCGGCTCGGGCTGACGGTCGGCGAGGTGGATCTGCGGGTGGTGGCGCTGCTGGACACCGACCCGGAGCCGGCCGCGCCGGACTCCCGGCCCACGGAGGCCGCCGGGAGCGGGGCGGGTGGCGCGGACGGCGCGGATTCCGACGAGGGCCGGGCCGGGCGGGCCGTGCTGGCGGTGGCGGGGGTGACGCGGCTGACCGGCACGCTGGGGCGTCCCGTGCACTTCTCCGCGCCGGCGCAGGGGGCGGTGCTGCCCCGGCGGCATGTGCGGGTGGAGTGCGCGGTGGGCGCGGGGCACCGGACGGTGGAGGTGGCCCGGCGGGTGCGGGCCGCGGTGGCGGACGCGGTGCCGGATCATCCTTCGGTGGCGGTGCTGGTGACTGCCGTCGAGTGACCGCGGGGGCCGGTCGGGTCCGGTTTTCGGGTGCGGGTGCGTCGTGGCTGGTCGCGCAGTTCCCCGCGCCCCTTGAGGGACGTTCCCCCACCGTTCTTTCCGGGGGCCGTTACTCGCCGAGTCCGGCCAGGTCGCGCAGGCGGCGGGCCTGGGCGGCGCGTTCCGCCGCGCGCTGGGCCTCCAGGTCCCTGGAGAGGGCGCCCTGGAGCAGCGCCTTGGTCTCGATCACCGCGTCGCGCGGTGCCGCCAGTACGGCCGACGCCAGGTCGCGTACGGCGTCCGTCAGCTGGTCGGCGGGCACGGCGAGGCTGGCCAGTCCGCTGCTGACCGCTTCCTCGGCCAGGACGAAGCGGCCGGTCACGCAGATCTCCAGGGCGCGCGCGTATCCGACCAGGCCGACGAGCGGATGGGTGCCCGTCAGGTCGGGGACGAGACCGAGCGAGGTCTCGCGCATGGCGAACTGCGCGTCGTCGGCGATCACCCGCAGGTCACAGGCGAGCGCGAGCTGGAAGCCCGCCCCGATGGCATGTCCCTGCACGGCGGCGATCGACACGATGTCGCTGCGCCGCCACCAGGTGAACGCCTCCTGGTACTCGGCGACGGCCGCGTCCAGTTCGGCGTCGCTGCCGCGCGCGAGGTCCAGGAACGACGGTTCGCCGTCGAAGCCCTCGGGCGTGAACGCCTGCCGGTCGAGCCCGGCCGAGAACGACTTGCCCTCGGCCCGCAGCACGACGACCCGCACGGAGCCCGGCAGCCGCCGTCCGGCCTCGGTGAGCGCCCGCCACAGAGCGGGGCTCTGCGCGTTGCGCTTGGCCGGGTTGGTCAGCGTCACCGTGGCGATCGCGTCGTCGACGGTGAGCCGTACGCCGTTCTGGTCGAGTACGGGGTGCTGCGCGGCCATGAGGCGCCTCCGATGCGTGCGGTCGGCTTGGTAGGCCGTACGGAGATCCGTACGGCGCACTTAAGTGACTGCACAGTAACCACCCGGTCGGTCATGTGTCCGACCGGGTGGCCACCATCGGAGAGCCGAGGGGCCGCCCGGGGAAATCAGGCCGAAGCGGCCTTCTTGCCCCGGGTCGCCCCGCCACGCCCTCGCAGCGTGACGCCCGACTCACTGAGCATGCGGTGCACAAAGCCATACGAGCGGCCGGTCTCCTCGGCCAACGCCCGGATGCTCGCACCGGCGTCGTACTTCTTCTTCAGGTCTGCCGCGAGCTTGTCGCGCGCGGCGCCGGTAACCCGGCTGCCCTTCTTCAGAGTCTCGGCCACCCGTGCCTCCTCATGGGAAGTGCGCTCTGGTTCTCCTCATGATCACCCCTCCGGGCCCCGATGGCCACCCATTCGGCAAGGTCGATGAGACAAGGTTGTGACGACAGGAGTGGTTCCGCACAAGCGGAACAACGAATTCCAAGACTTCTCGTCCGTACACCCGAACGGGTTGCTCCGAAGAAGTGGCTGGTCAGAAAGACGAAACGGCCGAGCCCCCGGGGACGGGCGGCTCGGCCGGGAAATCGATGTATGACACACCTCGGTACGAGGAGATCTCACACAGATGGTGGATCACGGATCGGCTGAATGATCCATACGCCGTGGATCATTCATTCGATCAAGCAAGGGCGACGGTCGGAGAAGAGACGACGATCAGGCGAGTGCGACGAGGTCCGCGTAGTCGGCGCCCCAGAGGTCCTCGACGCCGTCCGGGAGCAGGATGATCCGCTCCGGCTGGAGCGCCTCGACGGCGCCCTCGTCGTGGGTGACGAGGACCACGGCGCCCTTGTAGGTGCGCAGCGCGCCGAGGATCTCCTCGCGGCTGGCCGGGTCGAGGTTGTTGGTGGGCTCGTCGAGCAGGAGGACGTTGGCCGAGGAGACGACCAGGGTGGCCAGTGCCAGGCGGGTCTTCTCGCCGCCGGAGAGGACCCCGGCCGGCTTGTCGACGTCGTCGCCGGAGAACAGGAACGAGCCGAGCGTCTTGCGGACCTCGACCAGGTCCAGGTCGGGGGCGGCGGAGCGCATGTTCTCCAGGACCGTGCGCTCCGGGTCGAGGGTCTCGTGCTCCTGCGCGTAGTAGCCGAGCTTGAGGCCGTGGCCCTCGATGACCCGGCCGGTGTCGGGCTTCTCCGCGCCGCCCAGGAGGCGCAGCAGGGTTGTCTTGCCCGCGCCGTTGAGGCCGAGGATGACGACGCGGGAGCCCTTGTCGATGGCCAGGTCGACGTCGGTGAAGATCTCCAGCGAGCCGTACGACTTCGACAGGCCCTCGGCCATCAGCGGGGTCTTGCCGCACGGCGAGGGCTCGGGGAAGCGCAGCTTGGCGACCTTGTCGGACTTGCGCTCGGCCTCCAGGCCGGCCAGCAGCTTGTCCGCGCGGCGGGCCATGTTCTGCGCGGCGACCGTCTTGGTGGCCTTGGCGCGCATCTTGTCGGCCTGCGAGTGCAGCGCGGACGCCTTCTTCTCGGCGTTCTGCCGCTCGCGCTTGCGGCGCTTCTCGTCGGCCTCGCGCTGCTGCTGGTAGAGCTTCCAGCCCATGTTGTAGACGTCGATCTGGGCGCGGTTGGCGTCCAGGTAGAACACCTTGTTCACGACCGTCTCGACCAGGTCGACGTCGTGGGAGATCACGATGAAGCCGCCGCGGTAGGTCTTCAGGTAGTCCCGCAGCCAGATGATGGAGTCGGCGTCGAGGTGGTTCGTGGGCTCGTCGAGCAGCAGGGTGTCGGCGTCCGAGAAGAGGATGCGGGCCAGCTCGATCCGGCGGCGCTGGCCGCCGGAGAGGGTGTGCAGGGGCTGGCCGAGCACCCGGTCGGGCAGGTTGAGCGCGGCGGCGATGGTGGCGGCCTCGGCCTCGGCGGCGTACCCGCCCTTGGTGAGGAACTCGGTCTCCTGACGCTCGTACTGCCGCATCGCCTTGTCCCGAGTGGTGCCCTGGCCATTGGCGATGCGCTGTTCGTTGTCGCGCATCTTGCGGATCAGGGTGTCCAGGCCGCGCGCGGACAGGATGCGGTCGCGGGCCAGCACGTCGAGGTCGCCGGTGCGGGGGTCCTGCGGGAGGTAGCCGACCTCGCCGGAGCGGGTGATGGCGCCGGCGGCGGGGATGCCCTCGCCGGCCAGGCACTTGGTGAGGGTGGTCTTGCCGGCGCCGTTGCGGCCGACCAGGCCGATGCGGTCGCCCTTGGCGACCCGGAAGGTGGCGCTCTCGATGAGGACGCGGGCACCGGCGCGCAGCTCGATGCCGGAGGCGGAGATCACGGACAGACTCCAGGGCGGGTTGAGGAGGGCGGGATGGGCGGCTGCGGACGTGCCCGCCGTCTAATGCGCGAGGAGAATGGCCATGGGGCCAGTCTAACGGTGCCGTGCAACCACTTTTTCCTGCGTCGCCGCGGTCCCCGGGGGCCGGCGCCGGGGCCCGCCGACGGCAGGCCGGGGCGGTCAGCTGCCTCCCGTGTGCACCTGGAAGGCGGCCCGGCGCACCGCCTTGGCCAGCGCCGGGTCGGGGTGCGCGGCGGCCAGCGCCACCAGGACCTGCACGGTCCGGGGGTGCCCGACCGCCTGCACCTCCTCCAGGAGCATCGGGACGGTGGGCTGGACGGCCGCCTCCAGGTGCCGCACCAGCAGCGGGGCCTCGCCGTGGTCGGCGACGGCGGCGGCGGTGTCCACCCACAGCCAGGTGGCCTCCTGGCGGGTGAGCACCTCGTGCGCGTCCTCCGGGTCGGCGCCGTCGTGCTCGGCCAGCCACAGCAGGGCGTACGGCCGCAGAGTCGGCTCGTCGGCCACCGCCCGTACGTCGGGTTCGGCGGGGGCGCCGACGACCCGCAGCGCCTCGAAGGCCAGGCCGCGCAGCAGGGCGTCCTCGCCGCGGGCCGCCTTGAGGAGCTGGGCGACGGCGCTGCCGACCGGGCGGGCGGCGAGCCAGGCGCGGTACTCGGCACGGGCCGCGTTGGGGCGGAGCTGGGCGCAGCCGCGCAGCATGTCCTCGGCGGCCTGCTCGATGTTGCCGGCCGGGCTCTGCGCGGCGACGCAGATCTGCTCCAGCTTGACCCAGACCGCCCAGCTGCCGAGCGGGGTGAGGGTGGCCTGGCCGGCGCCGTAGGTGAGGGCACCGACGGAGGCCAGGGCGCCGAGGGCCCAGTCCAGCAGCGGCGGCAGCGGGGTGTCGTCGCTCTCCGGCCGGCCCGGGGGTTCCGGCTGGGGGCCGTCGTAGGGGACCTCGCAGCGTTCGGTGCGCAGTTCGGTGACGCGCTGCTGGAGGAGGTCGAGGAGCTGGGCGACGGGTACCGGGCCGGCGGACAGCTGGAGGAAGGAGAGCACCTGGGGCATGGCCGAGACGACCTCGGCGACGGCGGCGGTCTGCTGCCCGGCGGGGTCGGGGTGGGCGAGCGACCAGGCGTCGAACAGGGCGACCCAGCCGCGCAGTACGGCGCTGTCGTCCCGGTCCCAGGCGCGCAGCCGCCAGCCGGGGCGGGCGCTGCCGCCGTGCACCTCGACCAGTCCGGCGAGGCGGGCGATGTCCCAGTCGGCCTGCACCTGATCCGCGGTCAGGCCCAGCTGCCGGGCGGCGCGTTCGGCGGAGGTGACGGAGAGGGTGGCCTTGCCGTCGGCGGTGCCGCCGGACCGGCCGGGGCCGAGGGCGGTGTCGGCCCAGCGGGCGACGCGGGCCGCGTCGGCCAGGACGGAGCGTGCCATGCGGGCCAGCTCCGACCGTGCGGGGGTGCCCTCCGGGGGGCGCGGCGCGGTGCGGCGCGGTGGCCGCTGGTTCATCGCTCTGGGGGCGGCGGCCAGGGGTCGCGGGCGGACGAGTCGGAGCCTGGAGTCGCGCGGGATACGGGACGTCACGGGTGCAGTCTTCCGGTTGACGGTCCGAAAACCCAAACGGACAGCTTCGACGGACCACGGACAAGTCCGGGGGCGGCTCCGGCGCGGCGGGCCGCGCGAGCGGCCCGGGGTTACATCAGCGGGGTCAGGAAGCGGCGCAGGGTCTCTTCGTAGCTGTCCGGGGCGGCGTTCCACATCGCGCCGTGCGTGGCGTGCGGGACGGTGTGCAGGGCGACCAGGCGGGGGTGGGCGTCGGCGAATCGCCGGGAGAGCTGCCAGGGGGCGACGCTGTCGGCGGGGCCGTGGAAGACGAGGGCCGGGACGGCCAGGCGGCCGTGGCCGGCGGCGGGCCCGGAGTCGAGTCCGGTGCGGCCCTGCGCGGCGCGGACCGCGAGCGGCAGCAGCGCGCCCGGGGTGCGGCGGGCCGCGGCGAGGGAGCGCACCGTCGTCTGCCAGTCAAGCACCGGGGAGTCCAGGACCAGCCCGGAGATCCGGTCCCGCAGCCGGGAGCGGGTGGCGGTGCGCAGCGCCATGGTGGCGCCGGTGGACCAGCCGAGCAGCACGACCTTGCGGGCGCCGTGGCCGACGGCGTACCGGACGGCGGCCTCCAGGTCGCGCCACTCGGTCTCGCCGAAGTGCCGCAGGCCGTCCGGCGGCCGGGGCGCGCCGACGTCGCCCCGGTAGGCGAGGGCCAGGAGCGGGAACTCCAGGCCGTTCAGGAGGCCCATGAGGTTCATGGTGTGCTCCCGGGTGGTGCCCAGGCCGTGCACCGCGATGATCCAGGTGCCGCGCGCGCCGGGCAGGAACCAGGCCGGCAGCGCGCCGAGGTCGCCGGGGACCTCGACGTCGGCATGGCGCAGGCCGAGGGCGGTGCCCGGGTTGCCGACGTACAGGTTGGCGGTCAGCCAGGCCCGGTCGCCGGGTCCGAGGGTGCCGTGCGTGACGCCTTCGAGGCGGCGGACGACGGTGTCGGCGGGGTGCCGGTCGCCGGGCAGCACGGGGCCCACGACGGCGTGCGAGCCGTCGCCGGCCAGCCCGTACCGGCCGGGCCGCAGTGCGGCCAGATGCCGGGTGAGGGTGATCTGTCCGGCGGCGGTGCCGTGCACCGTCAGCCTCGGTTCGGTGGGCAGGGGCCGGCCGGGCGTCGCCTTGAGGGCGGCGTCGCTGGCGAGGCGGCCGGCGGCGACGCTCGCGGCGCCTGCTGCCAGGGCCGCGGTGACGGCGGCGGTCGTTGCGGTGACGGTGCGCACAGCTCCCAGTTTCCCGGCGTGCTCCGTCGTAAGCCACCGGAAGGACGACTCGGGGTGACGGACGGGTGGCGGGTGCGGGCGCCGGGCTCGTCCTCAGCCCTGCTGCCCGTAGCCGCGCAGCCGCTCCGCCACCTGGGCGAGCTGGTCCTCCGTCAGCAGGGACGGGGTCCGGCCGGGGACCGAGGAGGCGGTCAGCCACAGCCGGCACATCCACTCCAGCTGGGCGGTGCGGTCGTAGGCCTGGTCGAGGCCGGCGCCGTAGGTGAGGGTGCCGTGGTTCTGGAGGAGGCAGCCGGAGCGGCCGTCGAGGGCGCGGAGCATGTGCGCGGCCAGTTCGTCGGTGCCGTACGTCGCGTACGGGGCGACCCGGACCGGGCCGCCGAGGGCCGCGGCCATGTAGTGCGCCAGTGGCAGTTCCGCGACGAGGGTGGAGACGGCCGTGGCGTGCACGGCGTGGGTGTGCACGACGGCGCCCGCGTCGGTGTGCCGGTACACCGCGAGATGCATGGGCAGTTCGCTGGTCGGCACCAGGGTGCCGAGCACCTGCCGTCCGCCGGCCAGGGCGACGCCGGTGACGTCGTCCGCCGTGAGCCGGTCGTACGGCACGCCCGAGGGCGTGACCAGGACGGTGTCGCCGACCCGGACCGAGACGTTGCCGGAGGTGCCGACCACCAGTCCGTCGGCGACCGTGCGGCGGGCGGTGGCCACCAGCGCCGCCCAGGCGCGCGCCTCTTCGGGGCGTACGTCCCTCCCCCGCGGCTCGGACACGATGCCGCCCTCCTTTCGCCCGGTGGTTCCCGCCCCGGCGATCCTGCCAGGCGGGGGCGGACCGGGGAAGCTGGGACCGAAGGATCGAGGGGAGCGGTGGCTTCGATTCCGGACACCGTGAAGCCCCCCTCAGTTCATCTTCCGTTCACCCTGGTTGCCTACGTTCGTCCAGCCAATGACCTCGAACGATTGCCTGGGTAAATGGAAAGCTTCTCGCTGATCCTCGCGATTGTGGTGGTGACCGCACTCGCGTTTGATTTCACGAACGGTTTCCACGACACCGCGAACGCGATGGCAACGACCATTTCGACCGGTGCGCTCAAGCCCAAGGTCGCGGTGGCCATGTCCGCCGTGCTGAACCTCGTGGGCGCCTTCCTCTCCGTGGAGGTCGCCAACACGATCTCCAAGGGTCTCGTCGACGAGAGCGGCATCCGTCCCGAGGTCATCTTCGCCGCCCTGGTCGGCGCGATCCTCTGGAACCTGCTGACCTGGCTGGTCGGGCTGCCGTCCAGTTCCTCGCACGCCCTCATGGGCGGTCTGATCGGCGCCGCGATCGCCTCGGCGGGCGTCGGCGCGGTGCACGGCGACGTGCTCGTCACCAAGGTGCTGCTCCCGGCGGTCGCCGCCCCGGTGGTGGCGGGCGTCGCCGCCCTGGTCGCCACCCGGCTGTCGTACCGGCTGGGCCGCGGGGCCGACGGCAAGGCGGCCGAGAAGGGCTACCGGGCCGGGCAGATCGCCTCGGCCGGGCTGGTCTCGCTGGCGCACGGCACCAACGACGCCCAGAAGACGATGGGCATCATCACCCTCGCCCTGGTGGCCGGCGGCGCTCTCGCCCCGGACTCCGACCCGCCGGTCTGGGTCATCCTGTGCGCGGGCCTGGCCATCGCGATGGGCACCTACCTCGGCGGCTGGCGGATCATCCGCACCATGGGCAAGGGCCTGACCGACCTCCAGCCGCAGCAGGGCTTCGCCGCCCAGACCAGCGCCGCGACGGTCATCCTGGCCTCCTCCCACCTCGGCTTCTCCCTCTCCACCACGCACTCGGTCTCCGGTTCGGTGATGGGCGCGGGCCTCGGCCGCAAGGGCGGTGTGGTGCGCTGGTCCACGGCGACCCGGATGGTCGTCGCCTGGGTGCTGACGCTGCCGGCCGCGGCCCTGGTCGCCGCGCTCGCCGAGTGGGTCTGCTCGCTGGGCGACTGGGGCACGGCGCTGGTCGCGGTGCTGCTGGTCGCCGCGAGCTTCGCGATCTGGCGGATCTCCCGGCGCGAGGTCGTCGACCACACCAACGTCGCCGTCCCCGACGGCGCGGAACCGGCCGGCGTGCTGACCGCGGCGGTGGCCGCCGTGGCCCCGCCGCCGGTGGGCACTCCGGCCGACGGTCGCGACGGTCTCGACGCCCCCGGTGGTCTTCCCCCGGTCGAGGGCCTCGCGGCGGCCATCCCGGCCCAGCCCACCGACGTCCCCGACGCCCCGGCCCGTTCGGCCGCCACCCCCGTCTGAGTCCCGGCCGGGCCGGAAGGAAGAGAAGCAGCATGCACATCGACTGGGCAGCCCTCGGCTCCGTCTTCGGCGTCGGCCTCGTGGCCACCGTCGCCCTGGTGGCCCTGTTCACCCTCGGCATCGCCGGTCTCTCCCGCCAGGAGCGGGCCGCCGCGCAGGGCGGCTCGGCGGGCCTCGCGGTCACCGGCGCGTACGTCTGCTTCGCGGCGTGCGCGGCGGCGGTGGCGTACGGGATCTATCTGATCGTGGCCTGAGGGCAAGAGCAGCCCTCGGCCGGACCGCGACACTCGACGGAACCGCACAGCGCCCGGCGCACCCCGCGTGCGCCGGGCGCTGACGCGTTCCGGGGCGTGCGACCGCCCTGCCGGGGCCCTGTCGCTTCCCCCGCCACGGGGCCGACCGGCGGTGACGGCCCGGCTCCGGATGTGTCGTCGGCCACCCCGACCCCCTCAGCGGCGGATCCGGCTCCCGTCGTCATGTCCGAGTCCAGGCAGGGGAATCCGGACCCGCACCGGGCTGTTTCGGCCCGCACCGGCCGCCGTGCGGCCGCCCGCGCTCCTCCGTCGCAGGTCAACGGCAAGTTGACGGGTGTTCTCGGCACGTGGTGGACTTCCGGGGCCATGTACGGCGGCAGGAGAGGAAGCCCGGTGCGAATCCGGCGCGGTCCCGCCACTGTGACCGGGGAGTGCTCCCCGGGAGTCAGGAACTCTCACCGCCGGTCTCGTCGAACCAGGGCGTGGACACCCTGAGTGAGGACATAACGCGATGCTCGGCTGCCGTTCAGACCACAGGCCCGGTTCCTCCGTCTCCGATCGTGTGACCGGCTGACGCCCCGTGCGTGCCGGACGCGTCTTCGCGTACGGCGCCACCGCCGGCCTCCTCGGTGACCTGCTCCTCGGCGATCCCCGCCGCGGGCATCCGGTCGCCGTGTTCGGCCGCGCGGCCGGTGCCGTCGAACAACTGCTGTGGCGGGACCACCGGGGCGTGGGCGCCCTGCACACCGCCGTGTGCGCCGGTGGCGCGGTCGCCCTGGGCGCCGTGGCCGCCCGCGCCGTACGCCCCTCCCCCACCGCCGCCCTCACGCTGACCGCCGCCGCGACCTGGGCCGTGGTCGGCGGCACCTCGCTGGCCCGGGAGGCGTCCGCGATCGGACACGCGCTGGCCGCCGGGGACGTCGAGGGCGCCCGGGAGCGGCTGCCGCACCTGTGCGGGCGGGACCCGCAGGCACTGGACGCCGACGGGATCGCCCGGGCGGTGGTGGAGTCCGTCGCCGAGAACACCTCCGACGCGGTGGTGGGCGCGCTGGTGTGGGGGGCCGTGGCCGGGGTGCCGGGACTGCTCGGCTTCCGGGCCGTCAACACCCTCGACGCCATGGTCGGCCACAAGTCGCCGCGCCACCGGCGCTACGGCTGGGCCTCGGCCCGGCTGGACGACGTGGCCGGCTGGCCGGGCGCCCGGCTGACCGCCGTACTGGCCGCCGTGGCCGGCGGCGATCCCCGGGGTGCCGTACGGGCCTGGCGGGCCGACGCCGGCCGGCATCCGAGCCCCAACGCCGGGCCGGTGGAGGCGTCGTTCGCGGGCGCCCTCGGGGTGCGGCTGGGCGGGACGCTGGCGTACGGCGGCCGGGTCGAGCACCGGCCCGTCCTCAACGGGGCGCACGGCCGGGCTGTGCGCGCCGCTGACATCGACCGGGCGGTACGGCTGTCCCGGCGCGTGAGCTGGCTCGCGCTCGGCGTGTGCGCGGGGGCACGGATCGCGGGCGCACGGATCGCAGGGACACGAATCGCAGCGGCACGGCTGCTGTTGAAAGGACGTGCCGCGTGAACGGCGGTCTGCTCGTCGCCGGTACCACCTCCGACGCCGGCAAGAGCGTCGTGACCGCCGGGATCTGCCGGTGGCTGGTGCGGCAGGGCGTGAAGGTGGCGCCGTTCAAGGCGCAGAACATGTCGCTCAACTCGTTCGTGACCCGGGAGGGCGCGGAGATCGGGCGGGCGCAGGCCATGCAGGCGCAGGCGTGCCGGGTGGAGCCGACCGCGCTGATGAACCCCGTGCTGCTCAAGCCCGGCGGCGAGCAGAGCAGCCAGGTCGTGCTGCTCGGCAAGCCGGTCGGCGAGCTGAGCGCCCGCGGCTACCACGGCGGACGGCAGCGGCAGTTGCTCGGCACCGTGCTGGAGTGCCTGGCCGAACTGCGGGGCACGTATGACGCGGTGATCTGTGAGGGGGCGGGCAGCCCGGCGGAGATCAACCTGCGCCGGACCGACATCGTGAACATGGGGATCGCGCGCGGCGCCGGGCTGCCCGTCCTCGTCGTCGGGGACATCGACCGGGGCGGTGTCTTCGCCTCCTTCTTCGGCACCGTCGCGCTGCTCGCGCCCGAAGACCAGGCGTTGGTCGCGGGGTTCCTGGTGAACAAGTTCCGGGGCGATGTGTCGCTGCTGGAACCGGGCCTCGACATGCTGCACGGGCTCACCGGGCGGCAGACGTACGGAGTGCTGCCGTACCGGCACGGGCTCGGCATCGACGAGGAGGACGGGATGGCGGTGTCGCTGCGCGGTGCCGTCCGGGAGTCCCGGGTCGCCGCCCCGGTCGGCGCGGACGTGCTGCGGGTCGCCGTCTGCGCGGTCCCGCTGATGTCCAACTTCACGGACGTGGACGCGCTCGCCGCCGAACCCGGGGTCGTGGTGCGGTTCGTGGACCGGCCGGAGGAACTGGCCGACGCGGACCTGGCCGTGGTGCCGGGGACGCGGGGGACGGTCCGGGCCCTTGCGTGGCTGCGGGAACGGGGGCTCGCGGACGCGCTGGCCCGCCGGGCCGCCGAGGGCCGCCCCGTGCTCGGCATCTGCGGCGGCTTCCAGCTCCTCGGGGAGCACATCGAGGACGACGTCGAGTCGCGCGCCGGGCACGTGGCCGGGCTCGGCGTGCTGCCGGTGCGGGTGCGGTTCGCCCGCGCGAAGACCCTCACCCGGCCGGTGGGCGAGGCCCTCGGGGAGCGGGTCGAGGGGTACGAAATCCATCACGGGGTCGCGTCCATAGAGGGCGGTGACCCGTTCATCTCCGATGACCAAGGACACAGCCTCGACGGCTGCCGGGTCGGCCAGACCTGGGGCACGCACTGGCACGGTTCGCTGGAGTCGGACGGGTTCCGGCGGGCGTTCCTGCGCGAGGTGGCCGCCGCCGCGGGCCGCCGCTTCGTGCCCGCGCCGGACACGAGCTTCGCCGCGCTGCGCGAGGAGCAGCTCGACCGGCTCGGCGACCTGATCGAACAGCACGCGGACACGGACGCGCTGTGGCGGCTCATCGAGTCCGGCGCGCCACAAGGACTGCCTTTCATTCCACCGGGAGCGCCCGCATGAGCACTGTCTTGTTGTTGTCGACCGCCGACACGGATCTGCTGGCGGCCCGGGCCGCGTCCGGCGCCACCTACCGGATCGGCAACCCGAACCGGGTCGACGTCCAGGCGGAACTGCCCGCGCTGCTGGCGGGCGCCGACCTCGTCGTCGTACGGCTGCTCGGTGGGAAGCGGGCCTGGGAGGACGGGCTGGCCGCGCTGAAGGCGTCCGGGGTGCCGACCGTGCTGCTCGGCGGGGAGTCGGTGCCGGACGCGGAGCTGATGGCCGAGTCGTCGGTGCCGGCCGGTGTGGTGGCGCAGGCGCTGCGCTACCTGGTCGAGGGCGGGCCGGACAACCTCGCCCAGCTCGCCCGGTTCCTCTCCGACACCGTGCTGCTGACCGGCGAGGGCTTCGAGGAGCCGCACAAGATGCCGGAGTACGGCGTGCACGGCGAACGGCCGTGTGCGCAGGGCCGCCCGACCGTGGGGGTGCTCTTCTACCGCGCCCATGAACTGAGCGGCAACACCGGCTTCGTCGACACGCTGTGCGACGCGATCGAGGCGAAGGGCGCCAACGCCCTGCCCGTGTACTGCGGTTCGCTGCGCGGCGCGGACGCCGGGCTGTACGAGATCCTCGGCCGGGCCGACGCCCTGGTCGCCACCGTGCTCGCGGCCGGCGGCACGCACGCCTCGCAGGCGTCGGCGGGTGGCGACGAGGAGGCGTGGGACATCGGCGCGCTGGCCGACCTGAACATCCCGGTGCTGCAAGGGCTCTGCCTCACGTCGTCCAAGGCGGCCTGGGAGGCGTCCGACGCCGCGCTCTCCCCGATGGACGCGGCGATGCAGGTCGCGATCCCGGAGTTCGACGGCCGGCTGGTCACCGTGCCGTTCTCCTTCAAGGAGCAGGGCCCGGACGAGGTCCCGGTCTACGTCGCCGACCCCGAGCGGGCCGGGCGGGTCGCCGGCATCGCGGTGCGGCACGCGGCGCTGGGGCACAAGGCCAACGCCGAGAAGAAGATCGCGCTGGTCTTCACGGCGTACCCGACCAAGCACTCGCGGGTGGGCAACGCGGTGGGGCTGGACACGCCCGCGTCGGCGGTCCGGGTGCTGGACGCGCTGCGGGACGCGGGGTACGCGGTCTCCGGCTACCCGTCCGGCGGCGACGAGCTGATCCACCGGCTGATCGAGGCCGGCGGGCACGACGTGGAGTGGCTGACGGAGGACCAGTTGGCGGCGGCGCCCGCGCGGGTGCCGCTGGCGGACTACCGGGCCTGGTTCGAGACGCTCGACCCGGCGCTGCGGGACGGCATGGTGGAGGCGTGGGGCGAGCCGCCCGGCTCGCTCTACGTGGACGGCGACGACATCGTGCTGGCGTCCCTCCAGTTCGGGAACGTGGTCGTGATGATCCAGCCGCCGCGCGGCTTCGGGGAGAACCCGATCGCGATCTACCACGACCCGGACATGCCGCCGTCGCACCACTACCTGGCCGCCTACCGCTGGCTGGACAACAGCTTCGGCGCCGACGCGGTGGTGCACATGGGCAAGCACGGCACGCTGGAGTGGCTGCCGGGCAAGGGCCTCGGGCTGAGCGCGGGCTGCGCGCCGGACGCGGTGCTCGGCGACCTCCCCCTCATCTACCCGTTCATCGTCAACGACCCGGGCGAGGGCACCCAGGCCAAGCGGCGCGGCCACGCCACGGTCGTCGACCACCTCGTGCCGCCGATGGCCCGCGCCGACACCTACGGCGACCTGGCCAAGCTGGAACAGCTGCTGGACGAGTACGCGCTGGTGTCGGACCTTGATCCGACCAAGGCACCGGCCGTGCGGGCGCAGATCTGGACGCTGGTGAAGGCGGCGGAACTGCACCACGACCTGCACGTGGACGACCAGCCGGACGACGACGCGTTCGACGAGTTCGTCATGCACATCGACGGCTATCTGTGCGAGATCAAGGACGTGCAGATCCGCGACGGGCTGCACATCCTGGGCGGCGGTCCGCAGGGCGAGCCCCGCGTCAACCTGGTGCTGGCCGTGCTGCGCGCCTCGCAGGTGTGGGGCGGGCAGGCCAACGCGCTGCCCGGTCTGCGGGCGGCGCTGGCCGCGCACTTCGGACTGGTGGAGAAGGACCTGCTGGCCGAGCCGGGCGCGCCGGTGAAGGTGCCGGTGGAACTGACCGAGCTGGTGGCCGGCCCGGCCCGGACCGGCGCCGACGCGATCGACCTGCTGGAGCAGTTGTGCCGGCGGTTCGCGGAGGGCATGGAGGCGCGGGACTGGGCGGCGGCGGCCGTCCCCGCTCTGGTGCGGGAGGTACTGGGCGGCGAGCTGCCCGAGGCGGTCGCCGTGCTGGAGTTCGCCTGCGTGGAGGTGGTGCCGCGGCTGGCCCGGACCACGGACGAGATCGGGCACATCCTGCGGGCGCTGGACGGCGGTTACGTGCCGGCCGGGCCGTCGGGTTCACCCACGCGCGGGCTGGTCAACGTGCTCCCCACCGGCCGGAACTTCTACTCCGTCGACCCCAAGGCGATCCCGTCCCGGCTCAGCTGGGAGGTGGGGCAGTCGCTGGCGGACTCACTGATCCAGCGGTATCTGGCCGACACCGGGGAGTACCCGAAGTCGGTCGGCCTGACGGTGTGGGGCACGTCCGCGATGCGCACCCAGGGCGACGACATCGCCGAGATCCTGGCGCTGCTGGGCTGCCGCCCGGTGTGGGACGACGCCTCGCGGCGGGTGACCGGCTTCGAGGTAGTGCCGGTGGCCGAGCTGGGCCGGCCGCGCATCGACGTCACGGTGCGGATCTCGGGCTTCTTCCGGGACGCCTTCCCGCACGTGGTGGGGCTGATCGACGACGCGGTACGGGCGGTGGCGGAGCTGGCCGAGCCGGCCGAGTCCAACTACGTACGGGCGCACGTGGAGGAGGACGCCGCCGCGCACGGTGACCGGCGGCGCGCCACGGCCCGGATCTTCGGCTCCAAGCCGGGGGCGTACGGGGCGGGGCTGCTGCCGCTGATCGACGCCCGCAACTGGCGCTCCGACGCGGACCTGGCCGAGGTGTACGCGGTGTGGGGCGGCTACGCCTACGGGCGGGGGCTGGACGGGCGGGCGGCCCGGGGGGACATGGAGACGGCGTTCCGGCGGATCGCGGTGGCGGCGAAGAACGTCGACACCAGGGAACACGACTTGGTCGACGCGGACGACTACTTCCAGTACCACGGCGGGATGGTCGCGATGGTGCGGCATCTGACGGGGGCGAGTCCGCAGGCGTACGTCGGGGACTCGGCGACTCCCGACCAGGTGAAGACCAGGACGCTGGGCGAGGAGACGCACCGGGTGTTCCGGGCCCGGGTGGTGAACCCGCGCTGGATGGCGGCCATGCGGCGGCACGGCTACAAGGGCGCCTTCGAGATGGCGGCGACCGTGGACTACCTGTTCGGGTACGACGCGACGGCCGGGGTCGTGGACGACTGGATGTACGAGAAGTTGTCGGCCGAGTACGTCTTCGACCCGGAGAACCGGGAGTTCATGAAGAAGTCCAACCCCTGGGCGCTGCGCGGCATCACGGAACGGCTGCTGGAGGCGGCGGACCGGGGGCTGTGGGCGGAGCCGGACGCGGAGACGCTGGAGCGGCTGCGTGCCACATATCTGGAGCTTGAGGGCGACTTGGAGGGTGACGACCAGTGACCACGACCCCGTTCCCGTTCACGGCCGTCGTCGGCCAGGACGACCTGCGGCTCGCGCTGCTGCTGAACGCCGTTTCCCCGGCGGTCGGCGGAGTGCTGGTGCGCGGTGAGAAGGGCACCGCGAAGAGCACGGCCGTGCGCGCGTTGTCGGCGTTGTTGCCCGCGGTGGATGTGGTCTCCGGGTGCCGTTTCTCCTGTGACCCCGGCTCCCCCGACCCCGGCTGCCCGGACGGGCCGCACGAGCCGGGGGGTGGCGAGGCGCGGCCGGCCCGGATGGTGGAGCTGCCGGTCGGGGCCTCCGAGGACCGGCTGGTCGGGGCCCTCGACATCGAGCGGGCGCTCGCCGAGGGTGTGAAGGCGTTCGAGCCGGGGCTGCTGGCCGCCGCGCATCGCGGAATTCTGTACGTCGACGAGGTCAACCTTCTGCACGACCATCTCGTCGACCTGCTGCTGGACGCGGCGGCGATGGGCGCCTCGTATGTCGAGCGCGAGGGTGTGTCCGTACGGCACGCCGCCCGCTTCCTGCTGGTGGGGACCATGAACCCCGAGGAGGGCGAGCTGCGGCCGCAGCTCCTCGACCGGTTCGGGCTGACCGTCGAGGTGGCCGCCTCGCGCGAACCCGACCAGCGGGTGGAGGTCGTGCGGCGGCGGCTCGCCTACGACGACGATCCCGCCGGTTTCGCGGCGCGCTGGGCCGACGAGGAGACCGCCGTACGGGCCCGGATCGTCGCGGCGCGCGCACTGCTGCCGTCGGTGCGGCTCGGGGACGGGGCGCTGCGGCAGATCGCGGCGACCTGTGCCGCGTTCGAGGTGGACGGGATGCGGGCCGACATCGTGATGGCGCGGACCGCTACCGCGCTGGCGGCGTGGGCCGGGCGGACGGAGGTGCTGGCGGAGGACGTGCGGCAGGCCGCGCTGCTGGCCCTGCCGCACCGGCGGCGGCGCAATCCGTTCGACGCGCCGGGGCTCGACGAGGACAAGCTCGACGAGACGCTGGAGGAGTTCGGCGGGCAGGACAATCAGGGGGGCGACCAGGGGGGCGACCAGGGGGGCGACGATCCGGATCCTGACGGGCCCGGCGGGGGCGGTGGGCAGCCGGCTCCCGATGACGGTGGTCCCTCGGCTCAGCCCGAGGCGGGTGAGGGCGGCGAACCGCAGCCGTCGTCCGGTGGCGCCGGTGAGCAGCAGCCCGCACGGGCCGCGGAGCCGTTCCGTACCAAGGTGCTGAGCGTGCCGGGCTTGGGTGAGGGCAGTGCCGGGCGGCGGTCGCGGGCGCGGACCGAGCACGGGCGGACCACCGGGGCCCGGCGGCCCCGGGGCGCGCTGACCAAGCTGCATCTGGCCGCGACCGTGCAGGCGGCGGCGCCGCATCAGCGGGCGCGGGGGCGGTCGGGGCCGGGACTGGTGGTCCGGCGGGACGATCTGCGGCAGGCGACGCGGGAGGGGCGGGAGGGCAACCTCGTGCTGTTCGTGGTGGACGCCTCCGGGTCGATGGCGGCGCGGCAGCGGATGAGTGCCGTGAAGGGGGCGGTGCTGTCGCTGCTGCTCGACGCCTATCAGCGGCGGGACAAGGTGGGGCTGGTGACCTTCCGGGGGTCGGCGGCCGAGGTGGCGCTGCCGCCGACCTCGTCGGTGGACGCGGCGGCGGTCCGCCTGGAGTCGCTGCCCACGGGTGGCCGTACGCCCCTGTCCGCCGGGCTGCTGCGGGCGCACGAGGTGCTGCGGGTGGAGCGGCTGCGGGACCCGGCGCGGCGGGCGCTGGTCGTGGTGGTGACGGACGGACGGGCCACCGGGGGTCCGGAGCCGGTGGCGCTGGCCGGGCGGGCGGCGCGGCTGTTCGCGGCCGACGGGGTCGCCTCGGTGGTCGTGGACTGCGAGACCGGGCCGGTGCGGCTGGGGCTCGCCGGGCAGCTCGCGGGCGAGCTGGGCGGTACCGCCGTGACGCTGGACGAACTGCGGGCGGATTCCATCGCCGGCCTGGTGAAGGACGTACAGAGGAGGGCGGCCTGATGCCGCAGGGGCAGCCGAGTGTCGTGCCGGACGACGGACTGACGACCCGTCAGCGGCGTAACCGGCCGTTGGTGGTCGTGCACACCGGGGTCGGCAAGGGGAAGTCGACGGCCGCGTTCGGGCTGGCGCTGCGGGCCTGGAACCAGGGGTGGCCGATCGGGGTGTTCCAGTTCGTCAAGTCGGCGAAGTGGAAGGTCGGCGAGGAGAACGCGCTGCGGGTGCTGGGCGCCAGTGGCGAGGGCGGGTCCGTGGACTGGCACAAGATGGGTGAGGGCTGGTCCTGGGTGCAGCGCGACGCGCAGATGGACAACGAGGAGAAGGCCCGGGAGGGCTGGGAGCAGGTCAAGCGGGATCTCGCGGCCGAGCGCTACCGGCTGTACGTGCTGGACGAGTTCGCCTATCCGATGCACTGGGGGTGGGTGGACACCGACGAGGTGGTCTCCGTGCTGCGGGACCGGCCGGGGACCCAGCATGTCGTGATCACCGGGCGGAACGCGCCCGAGAAGCTGGTGGACTTCGCCGATCTCGTGACCGACATGTCCAAGGTCAAGCATCCGATGGACGCCGGGCAGAAGGGGCAGAGGGGCATCGAGTGGTGACCTCCCCTTCGTCCGTGCCTCGGCTGGTCGTCGCCGCGCCCTCGTCGGGGAGCGGGAAGACCACCGTCGCCACCGGGCTGATGGCCGCGTTCGCCGGGCGGGGGCTCGCCGTGTCGCCGCACAAGGTGGGGCCGGACTACATCGATCCCGGGTACCACGCGCTGGCCACGGGGCGTCCGGGGCGCAACCTCGACGCGTATCTGTGCGGGGCGGAGCTGGTCGCTCCGCTGTTCCTGCACGGGGCCTCGGGGTGTGACATCGCCGTGGTCGAGGGTGTGATGGGGCTGTACGACGGGGCCGCCGGGGAAGGTGAACTGGCGTCCACCGCGCAGGTCGCCAAGCTGCTGGGGGCGCCGGTCGTGCTGGTGGTGGACGCGTCCTCGCAGTCGCGGTCGGTGGCGGCGCTGGTGCACGGGTTCGTGTCGTGGGATCCGGGGGTCCGGGTCGGGGGCGTGATCCTCAACAAGGTCGGGTCGGACCGGCATGAGGCGTTGCTGCGGGAGGCGCTGGACGCGGCCGGGGTGCCGGTGCTGGGGGTGGTGCGGCGGGCCGCGCCGGTCGAGGTGCCGTCTCGGCATCTCGGGCTGGTGCCGGTTGCCGAGCGGGGCGGTCAGGCTGTCGATGCCGTTGCCGCGATGGCGGGGTTGGTGGCGGGCGGGTGTGATCTCGACGCCCTCATGGCGCTCGCTCGGTCCGCTGGGCCGCTGCCAGGGGGCTCCGCCCCCTGGACCCCCGGACCTGTGCCCACCTACCGCCCGACTCGGCCTGCTGACAAGTTGCCCAAGCCGCGCGTCGCCGTCGCCGGTGGGTCCGCGTTCACCTTCTCCTACGCCGAGCACACCGAGCTGCTCGCCGCCGCCGGTGCCGAAGTCGTCCCCTTCGATCCGTTGCGGGACGAGGAGTTGCCCGAGGACACGGCGGGGTTGGTGATCGGTGGCGGGTTTCCCGAGGTGTACGCCGCCGAGCTGTCCGCCAACGAGACGCTGCGCAAGTCGGTCGCGGAGCTCGCGGTGCGCGGAGCTCCCGTGGCCGCCGAGTGCGCCGGGCTGCTGTATCTGTGCCGGGAGCTGGACGGGATGCCGATGTGCGGGGTGCTGGACGCGACCGCGCGGATGGGCGAGCGGCTGACGCTCGGCTACCGGGACGCGGTGGCCGTCTCCGACAGCGCGCTGGCCGCCGCCGGGACGCGGCTGCGCGGGCACGAGTTCCACCGGACGGTCGTCGAACCGGGGGCCGGTGCGGCGGCGGCGTGGGGGATGCGGGCGCCCGAACGGCGCCTGGAAGGTTTCGTGCAGCAGGGCGTGCACGCGAGTTATCTGCACACGCACTGGGCGTCCGAGCCCGGTGTGGCCCGTCGGTTCGTGGAGAGGTGCCGGACGTCATGAGCAGCCATCAGGGCAGCCAGCTGGTCGGAGTCGGGGTGGGCCCCGGAGATCCGGAGCTGGTGACCGTCAAGGGGGTCAACGCGCTGCGGGCCGCCGAGGTCGTCGTCGTACCGGTCATGGACACGGGGGAAAGGGGACGGGCCGAGGCGACCGTGCTGCACTACGTGGCCGCCGAGAAGATCGTCCGGGTCGTCTTCGCGCTGAACGAGCGCAGTGACCGGGCGCGGCGGGAGGCCGCCTGGGACGCCGCCGGTGAGCGGGTGGCCGGGTTGCTGCACGCCCACGGGAGCGTCGCCTTCGCCACCATCGGGGATCCCAACGTGTACTCGACGTTCACGTATCTCGCGCAGACCGTCGCCGCTCTGGTGCCGGGGACGGTGGTGGAGACGGTGCCGGGGATCACCGCCATGCAGGATCTGGCGGCCCGCTCGGGCGCGGTGCTGACGGAGGGCACCGAGCCGCTGACGCTCGTGCCCGTCACCGCCGGGGCCGCCGCGCTGAAGGACGCGCTGAACGGGCCGGGGACGGTGGTGGCGTACAAGTTCGGGCGGCAGGCGGCCGAGGTGGCCGAGGCGTTGCGGGAGACCGGGCGGCTGGCCGACGCCGTGTGGGGATCGGCGCTCGGCCTCGAGCGGGAGTCGATCCGGCCGGCCGCCGATCTCGACGGCGGTCCGCTGCCGTATCTGTCGACGCTGATCGCGCCCGCGCGGCGGGACGGCGGACGGGGCGGCAAGCTGTGAGCGCGGTGAGCGGCTCATTCGGCGATGCCGACCACCAGCCAGATGAACCCCGCGCCGGCCACCGTGCACAGCAGGGTGGAGCGGGCCGGGTGGTCGTGGTGGGCTTCGGGGAGGATCTCGGCGGCGGCGAGGTAAAGCAGGACGCCGCCGAAGAGGCCGAGATAGCCGCCGAGGGCCTGTTCGGGGATGGTGAAGAACAGGGTCGAGGCCGCGCCCAGGACGGGCGCGCAGGCGTCGGCGACCAGCATGGCGACGGCCCGGCGGCGGGCGTTGCCGTACAGGCTGGTGAGTGTGTAGGTGTTGAAGCCGTCGGCGAAGTCGTGGGCGATCACCGCCATCGCGACCGCCGCGCCCATGCCGCCGCCGACCTGGAAGGCCGCGCCGATCGCCACGCCGTCCATCGCGCTGTGCCCGACCATCGCGGCGGCGGCCGTCAGGCCCACCTCCGGGGCCCGCGCGTGTTCGTCGGCGCCGTGTGCGGCGCGGCGGGCGGCCAGCAGGCGTTCCACCAGGTGGGCGAGGAGGAAGCCGGCGACGAACAGCAGCAGGGCGGCCGGCACGCCGAACACCTCGGTGCCGGCCGCCTCCAGCGCCTCCGGGAGCAGATCGAGGCCGACCACGCCGAGCATCAGGCCGCCGGCCAGGCCCAGCACCAGGTGGCGGCGGTCGGTCACGCGCTGTGCCGTCCAGCCGCCGGCCAGCGTCATCAGGAACGCGCCGAGCGCGACGAGAACCGCCATGTGCCCTTGCTATCCGATCGGGCCGCCTGCGCGCGCGTCCGACAGCGGCAACCGCAGTAAGTATGAGCAGGAGAGGACCCCACCCCATGCCACCCGAACCCGAGGGCGACGTGCCCGCCGGCAAGGTGACCTTCGTCGGCGCCGGTCCCGGTGCCGCCGATCTGCTGACCTTCCGGGCCGCGCGGGCCATCGCCGAGGCCGATGTCGTGATCTGGGCGGCGAGCCTGGTGCAGGCGGAGGTGCTGGAGCACGCGCGCGCGGACGCGGAGGTGCTCGACTCGGCGGCGATGTCGCTGGAGGACGTCGTCGCCGTCTACGCGCGGGCCCGCCGGGAGGGGCTGGCCGTGGCCCGGGTGCACTCCGGTGACCCGGCGCTGTGGGGCGGCACGCAGGAGCAGCTCGACCGGTGCGCGGAGCTCGGCATCGCGACGGAGATCGTGCCCGGGGTCTCCTCCTTCTCGGCCGTCGCCGCGCTCGCGCAGCGGGAGCTGACGATTCCCGAGGTCGCGCAGTCGGTGATCCTGACCCGGCTGGGCGGCGGGAAGACGCCGATGCCGCCCGGCGAGGAGGTCCGGGAGTTCGCCAGGCACGGCACGACGATGGCGGTGTTCCTGTCGGCGGCCCGCAGCGGTCAGCTGGTGCGGGAGCTGCTGGAGGGCGGCTATCCGACGGACACCCCGGTGGTGGTGGCGTACCAGGTGACGTGGCCGGAGGAGCTGGTCGTGCGGTGCACGGTCGGCACGCTGGAGGAGACGGTCAAGGAGCACAAGCTGTGGAAGCACACGCTGTTCCTGGTCGGTGCGGCGCTGGACGCGCGCGGCACCCGCTCGCACCTGTACCACCCGGGGCACTTCCACGGGTTCCGCAAGGCCGACCCGGAGGCCCGCCGGGCGCTGCGCGCCGCCCGCCGGGCCGACGACCGCAATGAAGGAGTGACCCAGTGATCGGCATCGTCTCCGCGACGGCGGCGGGTGCGGCGGCCGGTGCCCGGCTGGCCGCCGCGTGGCCGCAGCGGACGCGGGGGTACGGGGGTCCGGTCGCGGACGCCGTGCGGGCCGCGTTCGCCGAGTGCGAGCAGGTCGTGTGCTTCCTGGCGACGGGGGCCGTGGTGCGGCTGATCGCCCCGCTGCTGGGCGACAAGCGGACCGATCCGGGGGTCGTCTGCGTCGACGAGGCGGGGCGGTTCGCCGTGTCGCTGGTCGGCGGGCACCGCGGCGGGGCCAATGACCTGGCCCGGGAGGTGGCCGAGGTGCTGGGCGCCGAGCCGGTGGTGACCACCGCGACGGACGCGGTGGGGGTGCCGGGACTCGACACCCTCGGGCTGCCCGTCGAGGGCGATGTGGCCGGGGTGACCCGGGCGTTGCTGGACGGGGCGCCGGTGGCGCTGCGGGCCGAGGTGGCCTGGCCGCTGCCGCCGCTGCCGGTCGGCGCGGCCGGGCAGTACACGGTCCGGGTGACGGACCGGCTGGTCGAGGGGGCCGCGCGGGAGGTGGTGCTGCGGCCGCCGTCGCTGGTGGTCGGGGTGGGGGCCTCCCGGGGCGCGCCCGCCGAGGAGGTCGTCGGGCTGGTCGAGGGGGCCCTGGCGGAGGCCGGGCTGTCCCCGGCCTCCGTGGCCCGGCTGGCCACCGTGGCCGCCAAGGCGGAGGAGCCCGGCATCGTGGCCGCCGCCGAGCGGCTCGGGGTTCCGCTGGTGACGTACTCCGCCGAGGAACTGGCCGAGGTGGCGGTCCCCCATCCCTCCGACGCGCCGCTGGCCGCCGTCGGCACCCCGTCGGTCGCGGAGGCCGCCGCGCTGCTGGCGGGCGGTGAACTCCTCGTCCCCAAGCGGAAGTCGGTACGGTCCGACGGCCGGCCGGCGATGGCGACCTGCGCGGTGGTACGGCGGCCCGGACGCGGCCGGCTCGCGGTGGTCGGGCTCGGACCCGGCGCCCGGGACCTGCTCACCCCGCGCGCGGCGGCCGAGCTGCGCCGGGCGTCGGTGCTGGTCGGATTGGACCAGTACGTCGACCAGATCCGCGACCTGCTGCGGCCCGGCACCCGGGTGCTGGAGTCGGGGCTCGGCGCGGAGGAGGAGCGGGCCCGTACGGCGGTGGAGGAGGCCCGGCGCGGGCACGCCGTCGCGCTGATCGGCAGCGGCGACGCGGGGGTCTACGCGATGGCCTCGCCGGCGCTGGCGGAGGCGTCCGACGACATCGACGTGGTCGGGGTGCCGGGCGTGACGGCGGCGCTGGCGGCCGGGGCGGTGCTGGGCGCGCCGCTCGGCCACGACCACGTCTCCATCAGCCTGTCCGACCTGCACACGCCGTGGGAGGTCATCGAGCGCCGGGTACGGGCCGCCGCCGAGGCCGACCTGGTGGTGACGTTCTACAACCCGCGCAGCCGGGGCCGCGGCTGGCAGCTGCCCAAGGCGCTGGGAATCCTGGCGGAACACCGCGCGCCGACCACCCCGGTGGGCGTCGTGCGCAACGCCTCCCGCGCCGACGAGTCCGCCCGGCTGACCACACTGGCCGCCCTCGACCCGGCGTCCGTCGACATGATGACGGTCGTCACGGTGGGCAACACCGCCACCCGCGAGATCGCCGGGCGGATGGTGACGCCGCGCGGCTACCGCTGGCAGGAGAGCGCCCGATGACCCCCGTACCGAACCCTTCTTCCCGAGGAGAGACCTTGACCACCCCGCCCGCCCTGCTCATCGCCGGACACGGCACCCGGGACGACGCCGGGGCCGAGGCGTTCCGGGACTTCGTGCGCGAGCTGGGCCGCCGCCACCCCGAACTGCCGGTCGCCGGCGGGTTCATCGAGCTGTCCCCGCCGCCGCTGGGCGACGCGGTGACCGAGCTGGTGGAGCGGGGGGTGCGGCGGTTCGCGGCGGTGCCGCTGATGCTGGTGTCCGCCGGGCACGCCAAGGGCGACATCCCGGCGGCGCTGGCCCGCGAGAAGGAACGGCACCCGGGGCTGACGTATACGTACGGCCGTCCGCTGGGGCCGCATCCGGCGCTGCTGCGGGTCCTTGAGCGGCGCCTCGCCGAGGCCGTCGATCCGGGCTGGGACCCGGCCGAGGTGACCGTGCTGCTGGTCGGGCGCGGGTCGACCGACCCGGACGCCAACGCCGAGGTGTTCAAGGCGGCCCGGCTGCTGTGGGAGGGCCGGGGCTGGGCGGGCGTGGAGACGGCGTTCGTGTCGCTGGCGAAACCGGACGTGCCGGGCGGTCTGGAGCGGTGTGCGCGGCTCGGTGCCCGGCGGGTCGTGGTGCTGCCGTACTTCCTGTTCACCGGCATCCTGCCGGACCGGGTGCGGGAGCAGACCGAGCAGTGGGCCGCCGCGCACCCGGAGACCGAGGTGCGGGCGGCGGACGTCATCGGGCCCGAGCCGGAGCTGCTCGACCTGGTGTGGGAGCGGTACGAGGAGGCGGTGCGCGGCGATCTGCGGATGAACTGCGACTCGTGCGTGTACCGGATCGCGCTGCCGGGCTTCGAGGACAAGGTGGGGGCGGCGCAGCAGCCGCACTTCCACCCCGACGACGACGGCCATCACCACCACGGGCACGGGCAGGTCCACTCCCATGCCCACTGAGGGCGCTGAGGGCACTGAGGGCACTGAGGGCACTGAGGGCACTGAGGGGCACGACCTGCGGCACCACGGGGACGCCGAGGTGCGCGACGACGGCTCGGCGCTGGTGGACTTCGCGGTCAACGTCCGCGCGGGCACCCCGCCGGCCTGGCTGCGCGAGCACCTCGCTCAGTCGCTCGGCTCCCTCGCCGCCTACCCGGACGGGCGGGCGGCGCGGGCGGCGGTGGCGGCGCGGCACGGGCTGCCGGTGGACCGGGTGCTGCTGACGGCGGGTGCGGCGGAGGCGTTCGTGCTGCTGGCGCGGGCGCTGAAGGTGCGCCGGCCGGTGGTGGTGCATCCGCAGTTCACCGAGCCGGAGGCGGCGCTGCGGGACGCCGGGCACACCGTGGACCGGGTGCTGCTGCGGGCCGGAGGGGGCTTCCGGCTCGACCCGGCCGCCGTGCCCAAGGACGCCGACCTGGTGGTGATCGGCAACCCGACCAATCCGACGTCCGTGCTCCACCCGGCCGACGTGCTCGCCGGGCTGGCCCGTCCTGGGCGGACGCTGGTGGTGGACGAGGCGTTCATGGACGCGGTGCCGGGCGAGCGGGAGGCGCTGGCCGGGCGGACGGACGTGCCCGGTCTGGTGGTGCTGCGCAGCCTGACCAAGACGTGGGGGCTGGCCGGGCTGCGGATCGGATACGTGCTGGCCGCGCCGGAGACGGTCGCGGAACTGGAGCGGGCCCAGCCGTTGTGGCCGGTGTCCACGCCCGCGCTGGCGGCGGCCGAGGTGTGCGTGGCGCCGCCCGCGCTGGCGGAGGCCGCGCACGCCGCCCACCATGTGGCCGTCGACCGGGAGCGGCTGGTCGCCGGGCTGAAGGAGTTCGCCGGGCGCGGGCTGCGGGTGGTGGAACCGGCCGAGGGGCCGTTCGTGCTGGTCCGGCTGCCGGACGCGGCCGGGGTGCGGCGGCGGCTGCGGGAACTGGGGTACGCGGTCCGGCGCGGGGACACGTTCCCGGGGCTGGGCGACGAGTGGCTGCGGCTGGCGGTGCGGGACCGGGGGACGACGGACGGGTTCTTGGCGGCACTGGACGCGGCGACCGGCGGCTGAGGGGCGCTGGACGCTGCGGGCGGCGGCTGAGGGGCGCTGGGCGGGGCGGCGACTGAAGGGCACCCGCGCCGGCGCGGCCCCTTCCACGGGAGGGGTTCAGCCCACCACCCGCCCGTTCAGCACCACCCGAGGAGATTCAACCCACCACCCGCCCGTTCAGCACCACCCGCGACGGCGCCCCCAGCACCCGTACGTCCGCCCGGGGGTCCCGTTCGTACACCACCAGGTCGGCCGGGGCGCCCTCGGCCAGGGCGGGGCGGCCGAGCCACTCGCGGGCCGCCCAGGTGGCCGCCGACAGGGCGGGCAGCGGCGGGATGCCCGCCGTGACCAGTTCCGCGACCTCCGCCGCCACCAGCCCGTGCGGCAGCGTGCCGCCCGCGTCGGTGCCGACGAAGACCGGGAGGCCGGCGTCGTAGGCGCCCCGGACGGTGTCGTAGCGGCGGGCGTGCAGCCGGCGCAGGTGGGCGGACCAGCGGGGGAACTTGGCCGCGCCGCCGGCCGCCAGGTCCGGGAAGGTGGCGATGTTGACGAGGGTGGGGACGATCGCGACGCCCCGGGCGGCGAACAGCGGGATCAGGTCGTCGGTGAGGCCGGTGGCGTGTTCGACGCAGTCGATGCCCGCCTCCACCAGGTCGCGCAGCGAGTCCTCGGCGAAGCAGTGCGCGGTGACCCGGGCGCCCAGCCGGTGCGCCTCGGCGATGGCCGCCTCGACCGCGCCGCGCGGCCAGCAGGCGGACAGGTCGCCGAGGTCGCGGTCGATCCAGTCGCCGACCAGCTTGACCCAGCCGTCGCCGCGCCGGGCCTCCTGGGCGACGTAGGCGGGCAGGTCCGCGGGCTCGACCTCCCAGGCGTAGTTCCGGATGTAGCGGCGGGTGCGGGCGATGTGCCGGCCGGCCCGGATGATCTTCGGCAGGTCGGCGCGGTCGTCCACCCAGCGGGTGTCGGAGGGCGAGCCGGCGTCCCGCAGCAGCAGCGCGCCCGCGTCCCGGTCGGTCAGCGCCTGTTTCTCGGCGGCCTGGGCCGGGATCGCCCCGTGCCGGTCCAGGCCCACGTGGCAGTGGGCGTCGACCAGGCCGGGCAGGGTCCAGCCGGTGACGGTCCGGACGTCCCGGGCGGTGGCCGGGCGGTCGTAGGTGATCCGGCCGTCGATCACCCACAGCTCGTCGCGGACCTCCTCGGGTCCGACGAGCACCCGGCCCTTCACGTGCAGCACCGTGCCATCGCTCATGTCCGGCAGCCTAATCACGCCGTCCGGCCGCGCGGGCGGCCACCGCCCCGGCGCCGCAGGCCAGGGCGAGGGCGGTGACGCCGGGGTTCACGTAACCGGGCACGGCGTCCGTGGTGCAGTCCGCGCCGTCGGTGGTCACGCAGCGGAAGCGGAGGGGGAGGAAGGAGACCGCGTAGTCGACGACCCGTTCCCAGCGGGCTTCGAGTCCGGGGGTGCGGCACGGGAGAAGGGGTGCCGAGTCCGCGCCGCTGTCGTCCGCCGTCAGCACCGCGAGGCCCAGGCCCAGCAGGCCCCAGAGGTAGAGGACGGCAGCCGCCGCGCCCGTGGTCCGGGCGAGGGCGCGCAGCCCGGCGCCGGGGCGCGGCGGGGTGACGGCAGCGGGCCCGGGTGCTCGCGGGCCCGGGTGCTCGCGGGCCCGGGTGCTCGCGGGCCCGGGTGGTCGCGGGCGCGGCGGGCCAGCGCGACGCCCGTCACCACCGCGACGAGGACCAGCAGCAGAACGGCGTACACCGGGCGAGTCAATCAGCCCGGCGATCACCTCCGCTGTGGCGGAAGCCATGATTCCGGGCGTGACCATGTCGCAACGGAGGGACTCCGGCGCGAGTCGGGCGGCGCGCCGCGGTTACTCTCGACCCGTACGCCCGCACACCACCGCCCGCGTACGTCCGCCCGTGAGCAGTGCCGTGTGTGAGTGAAGAGAGCGCCGCCGTGACCCACCCCTTCCTGGACCTGCCGCCGCTGACCGCCGGCCGTTTCGCCGCGATCGAGGACCGGGTGGCGCGGCTGCTCGGTACCCGGCGGGACGTGGTGATCGCGCAGGGCGAGGCACTGCTGCCGCTGGAGGGGGCGATCCGGGGGACGGCCGGGCCGGACACCGTGGCGCTGAACGTGATCACCGGGCCGTACGGGCAGACTTTCGGGGACTGGCTGCGGGACTGCGGCGCGACCGTGCACGACCTGGCGGTGCCCTTCCACGAGGCGGCGGACGCCCAGCGGGTGCGGGAGGCGTTCGCCGAGCACCCGGAGATCGGTTTCGTGTCGCTGGTGCACGCCGAGGCGGCGACCGGGAACACCAACCCGGTCGCGGAGATCGGCGCGGTGGTGCGGGAGCACGGCGCGCTGTTCTACCTGGACGCGGTGGCCTCGGTGGGCGCCGAGCCGGTGCTGCCGGACGCCTGGGGCGTGGACCTGTGCGTGATCGGGGCGCAGAAGGCGATGGGCGGTCCGGCCGGGGTGTCGGCGGTGTCGGTGAGCGAGCGGGCCTGGGCCCGGATGGCCGCTAACCCGGGGGCGCCGCGCCGGTCGTACCTCTCCCTGCTGGACTGGAAGGAGCGCTGGATCGACGGCGGGCGCCGGGCGCTGCCGCACGCTCCGGCGCAGTTGGAGATGCTCGCCCTGGAGGCGTGTCTGGAGCGGATCGAGGCGGACGGCCCGGCCGCGGTGATGGCGCGGCACGCGGCGGCCGCGGCGGCCACCCGCGCGGGCGCGCTCGCGCTGGGCGGCGGGCTGGCGCCGTACGTGCGCGAGGCGCGGGACGCGGCGCCGGTCGCGACGACGCTGCGGGCGCCGGCCGGGGTGGACGCCTCGGAGCTGGTGGCACGGGCCCTGGAGCGGGACCCGGCGCTGCCGCTGGCCGCGGGCGGGGGCGCGCTGGCCAAGGAGATGATCCGGGTCAACCACTACGGGCCGCACGCGGCCCCCGGGGCGGTGCGCGACTGTCTGGCGGCGCTGGGCGCCGTACTGGCGGACAAGGGTCTGCCGACGGATCCGGAAGGCGCCCGGCGGGCCGCCGAGGACGCCTGGCGAGCATAACGGGACCTGAATTCCAGGTTTCTTCGAGAATATCAACTGAATCAATTCGGGAATTCTTTTCGGGGCAGCTTCCCGTATTCTTCTGCCCGCTTTCCCGAAGGCTAAACACTAAGATTTCACGGAGGCTTCCGACGGGTTACCCGATTGTGACCCGTTACACAAGCGGTCCGTTTTGCGTAATAAATACCGGGCATATCGCCCCAAATCCTGGACCTTTCGTGCGGTCACTCGCGCCCGCGTGATAACACACGACATCTTCATTCGTAACCCCACCCGGCGATGCAATTTTCAATTTCGCTGGGTAAGTTCAATTTGCATGACTGCCGCACAAGCAGACCTGGAGATCGACCGACCGAGAGTGGCCGACGGAGCCGCGCTGTGGCGGATAGCGAAGGATTCGAAGGTCCTGGACCTGAACTCGTCCTACGCCTATCTGCTGTGGTGCCGGGACTTCGCCGCGACCTCGGCCGTCGCTCGCGCGGCGAGCGGCGAAGCGGTCGGATTCGTCACCGGCTATGTGCGGCCGGACCGTCCCGGCACCCTGCTGATCTGGCAGGTGGCGGTGGACGAGGCGTACCGCGGCCGCGGACTGGCCGCGACGCTGCTCGACGGTCTGGTCGCGCGCACCGTGACGGAGCAGGCGCTGACCACGCTGGAGACGACCATCAGTCCGGACAACCTTCCCTCCCAACGGCTGTTCACCTCGTTCGCCGAGCGGCACGGCGCCGCGCTGGAGCGCGAGACGCTGTTCGACGCCGGCCTGTTCCCCGACGGACCGCACGAGCCCGAGGTCCTCTACCGCATCGGCCCCCTGTCGGCGACCCGCTGACACCGGACCCCCCGCCGACTTCGACTTCCCTCACCTCACCCCTCACCGCATCGAGGAGCGATTCGTCGTGACCATCACCCAGCCCGACCTGAGTGTCTTCGAGACCCTGGAGTCCGAGGTACGCAGCTACTGCCGCGGCTGGCCCACCGTCTTCGACCGCGCGCGCGGCAGCCGCATGTACGACGAGGACGGCCACGAGTACCTCGACTTCTTCGCCGGAGCCGGGTCGCTCAACTACGGGCACAACAACCCCGTGCTGAAACGGGCGCTGATCGACTACCTGGAGCGGGACGGCGTCACGCACGGTCTCGACATGTCGACCACCGCCAAGCGGCGCTTCCTGGAGACCTTCCAGAACCTGGTGCTGCGCCCCCGTGACCTGCCGTACAAGGTCATGTTCCCCGGCCCGACCGGCACCAACGCGGTGGAGTCCGCGCTGAAGCTGGCCCGCAAGGTCAAGGGCCGCGAGTCCATCGTGTCCTTCACCAACGCCTTCCACGGCATGTCGCTGGGCTCGCTCGCGGTGACCGGCAACGCCTTCAAGCGGGCCGGCGCCGGCATCCCGCTGGTGCACGGCACGCCGATGCCGTTCGACAACTACTTCGACGGCGCGGTCGAGGACTTCCTGTGGTTCGAGCGGCTGCTGGAGGACCAGGGCTCCGGCCTCAACAAGCCGGCCGCGGTGATCGTGGAGACCGTGCAGGGCGAGGGCGGCATCAACGTGGCCCGGCCCGAGTGGCTGCGCGCGCTGGCCGCGCTGTGCGAGCGGCAGGACATGCTGCTGATCGTCGACGACATCCAGATGGGCTGCGGCCGTACCGGGGCGTTCTTCTCCTTCGAGGAGGCGGGTATCACCCCGGACATCGTCACCGTGTCGAAGTCCATCAGCGGCTACGGCCTGCCGATGTCGCTGTGCCTGTTCAAGCCGGAGCTGGACGTCTGGGAGCCGGGCGAGCACAACGGCACCTTCCGCGGCAACAACCCGGCCTTCGTCACCGCGACCGCCGCCCTGGAGGCGTACTGGGCGGACGGCTCCGCGATGGAGAAGCAGACCCGCGCCCGCGGCGAGCAGGTCGAGCAGCACCTGATCTCCATCACCGAGGAGAACCTCGCCGACATCAAGGAGTACCGGGGCCGCGGCCTGGTCTGGGGCCTGGAGTTCCACGCCAAGGACCGGGCCGGCCAGGTCGCCAAGAAGGCCTTCGAGCACGGGCTGCTGATCGAGACGTCCGGCCCGGAGAGCGAGGTCGTCAAGCTGCTCCCCGCGCTCACCCTCACCCCCGACGAGCTGGACGAGGGCATGAAGACCCTCGCCCGCGCCGTCCGCGAGACCGTCTGAGACGGTCCCGCGCCCCCTGTAACACCCGAGCAGCACCCGAGTAGGAGGCATCGCCACACCGTGATCGTCCGTTCCTTCGACGAATTCAAGGGCACCGACCGGCACATCAAGTCCGAGGGCGGGACGTGGGAGAGCACCCGCATCGTCCTCGCCAAGGAGGGCGTCGGCTTCTCCGTCCACGAGACCATCCTGTACGCGGGTACGTCGACGGACATGTGGTACCAGAACCACATCGAGGCCGTCGTCTGCACCAAGGGCGACGCCGAGTTGACCGACCGCGAGACCGGGAAGACGTACCACATCACGCCCGGCACCATGTACCTCCTCAACGGCCACGAGCGGCACACGCTCAAGGTCAAGGAGGACTTCCACTGCATCTGCGTGTTCAACCCGCCCGTGACCGGACGGGAGGACCACGACGAGAACGGCACCTACCCGCTGCTCACCGAGGAGGTGTGAGAACCCGTGACCACGACCACCGACACCACCGCCACTGCTGTCACTGATCTCTACCCGACCCGAGGCGCCACCGAGGTGGCCACTCCCCGGCAGGACCCGGTCGTCTGGGGCGCGCCCGACGCGCCCGGGCCGTTCGGGCCGGGTGACCTCCAGTCCTTCGAGCGCGACGGCTTCTTCGCCATCGACCAGCTCATCGGTCAGGACGAGGTCGCCGTCTACCGGGACGAGCTGGACCGCCTGGTGACCAGCCCGGAGATCCGCGCCGACGAACGCTCGATCGTCGAGCCGCAGTCCAAGGAGATCCGGTCCGTCTTCGAGGTGCACAAGATCAGCGAGGTCTTCGCCGCGCTGGTGCGCGACGAGCGGGTGGTCGGCCGGGCCCGGCAGATCCTCGGCTCGGACGTCTACGTCCACCAGTCGCGGATCAACGTCAAGCCGGGCTTCGGCGCCAGCGGCTTCTACTGGCACTCGGACTTCGAGACCTGGCACGCCGAGGACGGGCTGCCCAACATGCGCACGGTGTCGGTCTCGATCGCGCTGACCGAGAACTACGACACCAACGGCGGCCTGATGATCATGCCGGGGTCGCACAAGACGTTCCTCGGCTGCGCGGGCGAGACGCCGAAGGACAACTACAAGAAGTCGCTCCAGATGCAGGACGCGGGCACGCCCTCCGACGCGGGCCTGACCAGGCTGGCCTCGGAGTACGGCATCAAGCTGTTCACCGGCAGGGCCGGCTCGGCGACCTGGTTCGACTGCAACTGCATGCACGGCTCGGGCGACAACATCACGCCTTTCCCCCGCTCGAACGTCTTCATCGTGTTCAACAGCGTGGAGAACGCGGCGGTGGAGCCGTTCGCGGCGCCGGTACGGCGCCCCGAGTTCATCGGCGCGCGGGACTTCACGCCGGTGAAGTGACCGGGTGACCCCGCCTTCCGGGCCGGTGCCGCGTTCCGTACGGGAC
>NZ_JBQOUX010000062.1:0-47853 GCF_052216785.1 Streptomyces sp. JW3
GGCCGCCTCCGCGCGGGACGCCGCCGCCCGGCGCTGCGCCGAACTCGACCGGCTCTCCGAGCGGGCCACCGCCGCCGCCCGCCGGCTCGCCCCGCTGCGCGAGGAGTACGACCGGGTGGCCCGGCTGGCCGGCCTGGCCGCGGGCACCTCGGCGGACAACGAACGCCGGATGCGGCTGGAGGCGTACGTCCTGGCCGCCCGCCTGGAGCAGGTCGCCGCCGCCGCGACGGTACGGCTGCGGCGGATGTCCTCCGGGCGCTACACCCTGGTCCACTCCGACGACCGGGCCGGGCGCGGCCGCAGCGGCCTCGGCCTGCACGTCGTGGACGCCTGGACCGGCCGGGAGCGGGACACGGCGACGCTGTCGGGCGGCGAGACCTTCTTCGCCTCCCTCGCCCTCGCCCTCGGCCTCGCCGACGTCGTCACCGACGAGACCGGCGGGGTCCGGCTGGACACCCTGTTCATCGACGAGGGCTTCGGCAGCCTCGACGACCAGACCCTCGACGAGGTCCTGGACGTCCTGGACTCGCTGCGCGAACGGGACCGCAGCGTCGGCATCGTCAGCCATGTCGCCGACCTCAGACGGCGCGTGCACGCCCAGTTGGAGGTGGTCAAGTCCCGGACCGGGTCGGTGCTGCGGCAGCGGGACGGGTGACGGTCGGCGCGGTCGCGGTCCGCGGATGCCGGGCGGCGGTGTCAGCGGCCCACCGGGCGGCGGGGCAGCGGCGAGGAGTAGACGACGCTCGTCGTCACCGAGCCGAGCGCGCCGATCCGCCCGGACACCTCCTCCAGGTGCCGCATCGAACGGGCCGCGACCTTGATGACGAAGCAGTCGTCGCCGGTGACGTGGTGCGCCTCCAGGATCTCGGGGGTGACGGCGACCAGGTCGTGGAACGGCTTGTAGTTGCCGGTCGGGTAGCGCAGCCGGACGAAGGCCAGGATCGGCAGGCCCAGCCGGTCGGGGTCGACGACGGCCGCGTACCCCTGGATGACGCCGGCCTCCTCCAGCCGGCGCACCCGCTCGGTCACCGCGCTCGCGGACATGGAGACGGCCCGGGCCAGCTCGGCGAAACTCGCCCGGCCGTCCCGCTGAAGGACGTCCAGAATGCGCCAGTCGGTGGCGTCCGGGGAATACACGGTCATGCGGCAGAAATAGCAGGGGAATCCCCGGCCGGGCAAGTCGCACGCCGGGGATCATGCCTTCTGGACGGGGCCTGGCGCCCGTAGATTTCCGGTCAGCAACCCATTCGGGAGCCAATTCGGGAACCCATTCAGGAAGGCCGGACCATGACCGTCACCCCCGCCCCCGCCCCGCCCGCCGAGGCCGCCGCCTACTTCCGTTCGCGCCTCGCCTTCCACACCGACGTGGCCGACGTGGGCGCCGCGCTCGCGGCCGGCGGCGATCCGGGGTTCGTGGTCGTGGACTCCCGGTCCACCGCGTCCTGGGACCAGGGCCATGTGCCGGGCGCCGTCCACCTGCCGACCGCGTTGATCCCCGAACAGGCCGAGCGGCTCCTCGACCGGAACGTCCCCGTCGTCACCTACTGCTGGGGCCCCGGCTGCGACGGCGCCACCCGCTCCGCCCTCGCCCTCGCCGAACTCGGCTACCGGGTCAAGGAGATGCTCGGCGGCTTCGAGTACTGGGTGCGGGAGGGGCTTGGGTACGAGACCTGGGAGGGCGCCGAACGCCGCGCCGCGGACGGACTCACCGCTCCCACCGACGCGGCGGACTGCGGCTGTTGAGGGACGTGTAGGTTCTGCCGCATGGTGCGATACGCGGAGCCGGGCACGGTGAACTGGGTCGAGTCGGGCGGCGGGCCGCTCATAGCGGTACCGGAGACGGTCCTGCCGTTCTGGGCCGGCGCCGACGGCGAGGAGACCGCCTCCGACTACGACCGGGCCTGCGAGGTCGACGGACAGGCCGGGTTCCTCCCGGTCGGCGACACCACGGCCCTGGTCCTCGGCGACGAACCCGCCGCGACCGCGTTCCTGCCCGAGCACGGCACCTTCGTCCGCTGGTGCGCCGGCGACGACGAACGGGAACTGCTGGCGAGCGTGCCCGAGGCGCTCCGCACCGCCGAGTGGGGCCCGGAGACGAACTGGCGGGTGCCCGGCCCGGTGGTGCTGTTCGACGCGGCCTGGCCGGGCGGCGCCTGCGAGCGCACCGACCACGTCCGCGTCCCCCTGGCACCCGGCCGGTACGCGGTCCGCACGGCTCACACCCGCCCCGGCCCGGAAACCTGGCTGGCCCTGGTGCAGCTGCGCCGGCTGACCGCCTGACCGCCGCCTGACCGGCGGACCGACCAGACCGCCTGAGCGACCGGCGGACTGGCCGACCGGCGGGCGGGGCACGCCCACGAGATGCGCGAGATATCCGTGTGCGTCGGCCCGCCCGGCCGACCATCATGGTCGGCCATGCCCCGACTGCCGCACCCCGAGCCCGAGAACCTCCGCCGCGACCCCCTGCCCCTGCGCGGCCGGACCGCGCTCGTCACCGGAGCCAGCCGCCGCGACGGCATCGGCCACGCGGTGGCGCGCCGGCTCGCCGCCCATGGAGCGAGCGTCTATCTGCACCACCACGTGCCGCACGACGCCGCCATGCCCTGGGGCGCCGACCGGACCGAGGACGTGCTCGGCTCCGTCCGCGCGGCGGCCGGTGCCCCGGACGCCCAGGTACTGGATGGCCCCGGCGACCTCACCGACCCGGCCGCACCCGGCGCCCTCGTCGCCACCGCCGCCGAGGCGCTCGGCGGCCGGCTCGACATCCTGGTCGCCAACCACGCCCTCAGCGGCAGCGACGGCACCCTGGACCGGATCGACGCCGCGATGCTCGACGCGCACTGGGCCGTCGACACCCGTTCCGTCCTGCTGCTGATCCAGGCGTACGCCCGTCGGCGCGCCGCGCTCCCGCCGCGCCTCCCCGGCGGACGCGTCATGATGATGACGTCCGGGCAGGACATCGCCGGCGGCATGCCGGGCGAGATCGCCTACGCCCTCCAGAAGGGCGCGCTGGCCTCCGTCACCCGGTCGCTCGCGACGACCCTGGCGGAGCACGCCGTGACCGTGAACACGGTCAACCCCGGTCCGGTCGACACCGGTTACCTCACCGGCGAGGCGTACGAGGCCGTCGCCGCGATGTTCCCCGCCGGGCGCTGGGGCAGGCCCGACGACCCGGCCCGCCTCATCGGGTGGCTGGCCACGGACGAGGCGGACTGGATCACCGGTCAGGTCATCGACAGCGAGGGCGGGTTCCGGCGCTGACGGCGATGACGGCACCGCCGCCGCTGACGCCGCTGACGGCGCCGGGCGCCCCCGCCCTCACAGCCGCGCCAGCTCGTCCACCAGGTCGTCCAGGCCCAGCGAGCCCTGCGACAGCGCGGCCATGTGCCACGCCTTGAGGTCGAAGGAGTCCCCGTGCCGCGCGCGGGCCTTCTCCCGGCCCAGCAGCCAGGCCCGCTCACCGAGCTTGTAGCCGATCGCCTGGCCCGGGATCGTCAGGTACCGGGTCAGCTCGCTCTCCACGAAGTCGGCCGGCCGGCTGCTGTGCGCGCCGAAGAACTCCTGCGCCAGCTTCGGCGTCCACCGCTCGCCCGGGTGGAACGGCGAGTCGGCCGGGATCTCAAGCTCCAGATGCATGCCGATGTCGACGATGACCCGGACCGCCCGCATCATCTGCGCGTCCAGGTACCCGAGCCGGGTCTCGGCGTCGGTGAGGAAACCCAGCTCGTCCATCAGCCGCTCCGCGTACAGCGCCCAGCCCTCGGCGTTGGCGCTGACCATGCCCACCGACGCCTGGTAGCGGGAGAGGTCGCCCGCGACGTGCGTCCACTGGGCGAGCTGGAGGTGGTGGCCCGGCACGCCCTCGTGGTACCAGGTGGAGACCAGGTCGTAGACCGGGAACCGGGTCTGCCCCATCGTCGGCAGCCAGGTGCGGCCCGGCCGGGAGAAGTCCTCCGACGGCTCGGTGTAGTAGGGCGCCGCCGCGCTGCCGGGCGGCGCGATCCGCGACTCCACCTTGCGGACCCGCTCGGCCAGTTCGAAGTGCGTGCCGTCCAGCGCCTCGATGGCCTGGTCCATCAGGCCCTGGAGCCACTCGCGGACCTCGTCCACGCCCTCGATGTGCCGCCCGTGCTCGTCGAGGTGGGCCAGCGCCTCCCACGGCGTCGCGGCCCCCGGCAGGATCTTCGCCGCCTCCGTCCGCATCTCGGCCAGCAGCCGGTGGTACTCGGCCCAGCCGTACGCGTACGCCTCGTCCAGGTCCAGATCGGTGCCGTTGTAGTAGCGCGCCCAGCGGGCGTACCGCTCCCGGCCGACGGTGTCCGGCGCGCCCTCGACGGCGGGCGCGTACCCGTCCCGCATCCAGTCCCGCAGCTCCACCACGGCCCCGGTCGCCGCCCGGGCCGCCGCGTCCAGCTCCGCGCGCAGCGGCTCGGGCCCGGCGGCCGCGAAGTCCTCGAACCAGCCGCGGCCCTCGCCGGTGTCCGCCCACTCGCCGAGCTGCCCGACGAAGGTGGCGGTCGGCCGCGGCGCGGCGCGCAGCCCGCGCTCCAGGCCCAGCGCGAGGGAGGCGCGGTAACCGGCCAGCGCGTCCGGCACCGCACGCAGCCGCTCGGCGATCCGCGCCCAGTCCTCCTCGGTCTCCGTCGGCGTCACCGTGAACACCTCCCGCACACTGTGCGCGGCGGTGCCCATGTTGCCGACCGAACGCAGCCCCTCCTGGGCCTCGTGCACGGCCAGCTCGGCGGTCAGCCGCTCGCGCAGCAGCCGGGCGCAGCGCCGCTCCACGTCACTGTCCCCGCCGGGCCGCCGCTCCGCCGCGTCCAGCCGGGCCAGCGTGGTCCGTGCCAGCTCGGCCAGAGCCTCCTGGCCCGCGGGCGAGAAGTCGGGCAGCCGACTGGAACTCTCCGGCACGCCCAGATACGTACCGGTGACCGGGTCGAGGGCGATGAGCTCGTCGACGTAGGCGTCGGCGACCTCGCGGGGCAGCGGGCTCTGTGTGTCTGACATGCGGACATCCTCGTACGGATGCCGGTGCCGCGTCAGCCCGGTGCGGCGGGCTGTGCGCGCCGGCGGTCCGATTTCGCTCACGGCGTGGCGCTACTCCCGGCCGATCCGCTCCCCGTCCAGCCGCCGTCCCGCGACCGCGGCCGGCTCCAGGCGGGCCGTGATGACCAGGGTGCCCTCCTCGATCTGGTAGTCGAGCGGGAGGCCCAGGCCGCGCATGGCGGTGACCATGCCGGTGTTGGACGCCTGGGTCACGGCGTAGACGGACTCGCAGCCGGTCTCGGCGGCCATCGCCACCAGTCGGCCGAGGAGTTCGGCGCCGATGCCGCGGCGCTGCCAGGCGTCCTCGACCAGCAGGGCGACCTCGGTCTCGTCGCCGTCCCACAGCAGGTGGCCGAGGCCGACGATCCGGCCGGTGGCGGTGCGTACGGCGAGGGTGCGGCCGTAGCGGGGGCTGAGGAGGTGGTTGAGGTAGCGGTCCGCGTCGCCGACCGGGCCGTGGTAGCGCAGCCGGAGAGTCCCCGGGGAGCACCGGCCGTGCATCGCCTTCGCCGCTTCCAGGTCGCCGGTGTCGGCGCGGCCGACGGTGATGTCGTCGCCCTCGGGCAGCGTCAGTACGTCCTGGCCGCGCGGCACCCGGGGGCCGAGCCGGGCGTCCAGTTCGACCAGGGCCCGGGCGCGGGCGAACTCCGTCGGGGTGAACGGCAGATACGGCCGCTCGATGCCGATCACGCCGCCCTCGGGCGTGCGCAGCCGCATCCCCGTCTCTTCCAGGACGCCTTCCGCGGGGACCTCGGCCGCCGCCGGGGCGGGCAGTGAGCGGATCGTGCAGCGGCCCAGCAACTGACGCAGGGCCAGGGGGAGTTCGGCGGCATCCACGGCGGTGCGGGTGGCCAGGCCCAGTACCCGGGTGGGGGCGTCGACCAGGTCGTGCGCGTCGGCCCGCTCGCACCAGGTGGCGCTGCCGCCGGCGGCCGTCACCGCCCCGCTCAGGTCGGCGACGGCCAGCGCGCCCGGCGCGCGCAGCAGGAACTCGTCCACCGTGCCGTCGGCCAGCGGGTGGGTCTGGAGGCTGAGGATGTCCACCCGCAGTGCGGCGAGGGCCGTGCACAGCGCGGCCAGCGACCCGGGCTCGTCGCGCACCGTGGTCCGCATCCGCCACAGCGCGCTGTCCTCGACGCCGGGCGCGGCCTCGGCGCCGGCCGCGGACGGCGGCCGGGCGCCGGCCTCGTCCGGCGGCGGTGCGTGACCGTGGCGTCGTGACCAGCGTGTCCACAGGCTCGCCACCGCCTTGCGGCGGGGGGCGGGACGGTTCTGCTCGGTGTGGTGTGCCGCGTGGGACATGTCTCGACTCATGCAGCCACTGTGAAGGAACGGTGTTGCGTGATCACGAACGCCTTGTGTCCGATGGGTAAAGAGTGCTTTTGCCCTGTTTTTGCAGGACGCTCTCTTGCCCCTGTCCCGACCTGCGGGGTCGCGCACCGGGGGATGACTCCAGTGCGCGACACCCCTGAAGGGTACGGGAGTTACTGCCCCACCCGGCCCGGCTGGAGCACCTTGGTGAACAGCACGGTGCCGTCCTGCTCCCGCAGCCGCACCGTCAGCTCGGCGCTGTCCCCGTCGATGTCGACCTCGCCGAAGAACTGGTAGCCCTCGGCGGGCGAGACGTTCGAGGCGGTCGGCGCCTTCACGAAGACCCGCTCCGGGCCGAAGGTGCCGTCCAGCGCGCTGGCCGGGAACGCGCCCGCGTTCAGCGGCCCGGAGACGAACTCCCAGAACGGCTCGAAGTCGGTGAAGGCGGCCCGCGACGGCTGGTAGTGCTGTGCCGAGGTGTGGTGCACGTCGGCGGTCAGCCACACCGTGCCGGTGATCCGCCGGTGCTTGACGAACCGCAGCAGCTCGGCGATCTGGAGCTCACGGCCGAGCGGGACGCCCGGGTCGCCCTGCGCGATCGCCTCGAAGTTGGCCTTCCCCTCGGTGGCGTCCGGCACCACCAGACCGATCGGCATGTCGGCCGCGATCACCTTCCACACCGCCCGCGAGCGGGACAGCTCCCGCTTCAGCCACTCCAGCTGCTCGCGGCCCAGGATGCCCTGCGGGTCGGTGCTCTGGTCGTCGGGGGAGTTGGCGTTGCGGTAGGTCCGCATGTCCAGGACGAAGACGTCGAGCAGCGGCCCCTGGCGCAGCACGCGCTGCACCCGCCCCTGTCGGGCGCCCGGCTTCAGGGTGGAGATCGGGAAGTACTCGGCGAACGCGCGCCGGGCCCGGGCGGCGAGCACGTCCACGTCCTTGACCGTGTACGCGCTGTCCGTGATGATCTCGCCCGGGTACCAGTTGTTGCGCACCTCGTGGTCGTCCCACTGGATGATCGAGGGGACCTGGGCGTTGAACCGGCGCAGGTTGTCGTCGAGCAGGTTGTAGCGGAAGGCGCCGCGGAACTCGTTCAGCGTCTCGGCCACCTTCGACTTCTCCTCGGTGGTGATGTTCCGGTACGTGCTGCCGTCGGGCAGGGCCTGGGTCGACGGTATGGGTCCGTCGGCGTAGATGTTGTCGCCGCTGCACAGGAAGAAGTCGGGGTCGAGCTTCCCCATCGCGTCGTAGATGCGGTAGCCGCCGATGTCCGGGTTGATGCCCCAGCCCTGCCCCGCCTGGTCGCCGGACCACACGAAGCGCACGCCGTCGCGGCGACTGGCGGAGGCGGTCCGGAAGGTGCCGGTGACCGGCTCACCGGTGCGCCGCGGGTCGTCCGGGTCGGCCAGCAGCACCCGGTAGTGGATCTGCTCACCGGCGGGCAGCCCGCGCACCCGGATGGTGCCGGTGAAGTCGGTGCCGGAGCCCAGCAGCGGGCCCTGCCAGCGGCGCGGGTCGCGGAACGACTCGGTCGCGGAGGTCTCCACGATCATGCGGGCCGGCCGGTCGGACCGTACCCAGACCAGGCCCGAGTCCGCGGTCACGTCGCCCGCCTGCACGCCCCAGCCGGCGCCCGGCCGCCCGGAGCGGGCGAAGGCCGGTGCCGCGCCGAGCGCGGTGGGCAGGGTGAGCGCCGCCGAGGCGGCCAGGGAACCGCGCAGCACGCTGCGGCGGCCGGGAAGCGGACGGGGTGACATGGATACGGCCTCCAGGCGAAGGGACTGATCGGGCACCGCCAGACCTACTGGGACCCGACGGCGGGCACGCAAACCCGAGATGAACAGCGGACACGCTTGCGGCGGGTGACAGCACCCAAGTCACCTGTGCGGTACGAGGGGTTGGCGCCGACAGCGCGTAAACAGAAGTGACAGACCACAGCGAGGGGGCAGGCTGTTGCCCGGCCCCGGAATTCGTACGCGCCATCTCCGCGCAATCCTGGAGCGCCCGTGGACGCCAAGAACCGGTTCGAGACGAAAACCACCTTCGCCCTCTCCCGACTCGAATGGCTGGCCTTTCTGGCAGTCTCGCTCGTACTCGCCTTCCAGCATCACGCGGACATCAGATGGGCCGTTTTCGTGCTGCTGTTCGCGGTGATCGACGTCATCGGCTATCTGCCCGGCGCGATCGCCTACCGGCGCAGCCCCGACCAGCGCGTCGCGCGCGGCTACTACGTCGCCTACAACACGATGCACAGCCTGGTCACGGCCGGTGTCATCGCCGGTGCCTGGGCGCTTTTCGTGCGGCCCGAGTGGGCCCTGCTGGCGCTGCCGATCCACCTCATGGGCGACCGCGCCCTGTTCGGCAACTCCCTGAAACCCTTCGGCGTCTCCTTCGAACCGGCCGCCGACCCGGAATTCGCGGAATTCGAGAAACGGCACCGCCCGGTGTTCCCCGGCCATTCGTCCCAGTCCGCCGCCGACCCGTCCGAGGAGGGCACGCATGCCGTCCGTGCTTGACACCCTCGCCGCGCACAGCGACAACCCGAGTTCCTTTCTGGCCCTCAACAGCGGAAACGAGTACTTCCGCGACGACCGGTTCGACGGCGCCTGCGCCTACCGGAAATCGGGCCGGTACGTCCTCCAGTTCGGCGGGCCCTTCACGGCGCCCGAGCACCGGGCCCGGTTGCTGGAGGCGTTCGTGGCGCACGCCGGGCGGCGGCTGGTCGCCATCCAGTTGCAGCGGGCGGACGCCGAGCTGTACGCGGCGGGCGGCTTCACGGTCAACCAGATCGGCGCCTCCTACGCCGTCGACCTGTCCCGCTTCACCCTGCGCGGCTCGCGTTTCGTCCGGCTGCGGAACAAGATCTCCCGGGCCCGGCGGGCCGGTCTGGAGGTCGTCGAGGTGAAGGCCGGCGACGACCGCGTCGAAGCCGAGCTGGACCGCATCGACGGGATCTGGCTGCGGCAGAAGGGCCGGCACGTCAAGGAACTACGGTTCCTGGTCGGTCAGCGCACCGGCGGGCTGCAACGCCACCGGCGGCTCTTCGCCGGCCGGATCGACGGCGAGGTGGTCGGCTACATCAACTACTCCCCGGTCTACGGCAGCCGTCCCGGCTGGCTGCACGACCTCAGCAGACGGCGGCCGGACGCGCCGCCCGGGGTGATGGAGGCCGTCAACGCCACCGTGATGGAACGGCTGGTCGAGGAGGGCGCCGCCTGGCTGCACTTCGGGTTCACCCCGTTCACCGGACTCGACCCGGACCACGAACTGCCCGGCGCCAGCCCGCTGTTCACCCGCTTCGCGCACTGGCTGGCGGAGCACGGCGAGGTCATCTACCCCGCCGCCTCCCAGCTCGAGTACAAGCAGAAGTGGGCCCCGCACGAGGTGCTGCCGGAGTACATCGCCTTCCGCGGCCGGCCCCGCCCCGGCGCGGTCTGGCAACTGCTGCGCGCCACCAACGCCGTCTGAGCCCCCGACCACCCCGTCTTGGAGGACCGCACGTCCATGCGATTCCTAGAGCGTGAACGCACCACCCTCGCCAAACTGCTGCCGGACCTCGACCCGGCGCTGCGCGAGACACCGCTGATGGAACTGGAGCGGCCGGGCAGCCCGGGCATCCGGCTGTTCCGGGACAGCGGCGGCCCGGGACTGCTGGTCCCCGAGTCCCACCGGGGGCGCGGCGCCACCGCCCTGGACGCGCTGCGCGTCCAGCGGGCCATCGGCAGCCGCTCGCCGTCCCTGGCGGTGGCCACCACCATGCACCACTTCTCCATGGCCACGCTGGTCGGCCTCGGCGGCCTCGGCGACGGCCTGGAGTGGATGCTCATCGAGGGCGTCGCGGCCGACAACCGCATCATGGCCTCCGGGTTCGCCGAGGGCCGGGCCGGCACCGGCATCCTGGACCCGTCGATGACCGCCGAGGTCACCCCGGACGGCATCCGGGTCAACGGCGTCAAACGCCCGTGCAGCCTGGCCCACTCGATGGACATCCTCACCGCCAGCGTGCTGATCCCGCGCGAGGACGGCAAGGGCGACGAACTCGCCATCGCGCTGGTGCCCGCCGAGAGCGCGGGACTGTCCGTCAGCGGCTTCTGGTCCAGCGCGTTCCTGGCCGGCGCGGAGAGCGAGCAGGTCACCCTCACCGACGTGCTGGTGCCGCCGGAGCTGATGCTGCGCACCGCCGCCACGGCCGCGGGGGAGAACCTCGACGAACTCCAGACCGCCGGACTGATCTGGTTCCAGGTGCTGATGACGGGCAGCTACCTCGGCGCGGCCAGCGCGCTGGTGGAGCGGGTGCTGCTCAACGACCGCATCCCGGAGCACGAGCGGGTCCGGCTGTTCGTCGAGACCGAGGCGGCGATGGCCACCGCCGAGGGCGTCGCCCGCCGGATCGACTCCGGGGACCTCGGTGAATCGGCGCTCGCCCAGGCCCTGTACACCCGCTACGGCGTGCAGGACGCGCTCGGCCGGATCGTGCCGCGCGCGGTCGAACTGCTCGGCGGCCTCAACTTCATGACCTCCGACGAGGTGGGCCACCTGGCCGCCAGCGCCAACGGCCTGGCCCTGCACCCGCCGGCCCGCACCCGGATGACCGGCCCGTTCTCGGCGTACCTCGCGGACCGGCCGCTGACCATCGCCTGACCGGCCGCGGCCCGGCCCGTCGCGAGCGCCCGACCGACCCGACCTTGGAGCCCGACCATGCCGCGAGACCTCTCGCGTCCCACTGCCTCGCTCAGCGCCCTGCCCAGCCCGCGCGGCACCCGCCCCACCCTGCTGCTCACCGGCGGCTCCGGGGTGCTCGGCCGGGCGCTGATCGACGAACTCGCTCCCGACTACGACCTGCTCTGCGTGCGCCGCAACCGCTCCCTCGGCGACCCGCGGATCCGGCAGATCGAGGGCGACCTGCGCGCCCCGCGCCTCGGCCTCAGCCCCCGCGCCTGGTACGAACTCGCCCTCCGGGTCGACGTGGTGATCCACTCGGGCGCCGCCACCAACTGGCATCTGCCGCCCGAGGAGATCGCCCGTACCAACACCCTCGGCACCGACAGCATGCTGGACCTCGCCGCCCGCGCCGACGCCCCGTTCTACCTGGTGAGCACCGCGTTCGTGGCGAACACGCCGTCCGAGGAGGACCGGCGGCGCTTCCCGGGCGCCGCCGCCTACCTCGACTCCAAGGCCCGCGCCGAGCAGCTGACCCGGGACTCCGGCGTGCCCGGCGCCATCGTCCGCCCCTCCGTCGTCATGGGCGACTCGGTCACCGGCCGGATCGCCGACGAGCAGGGCCTGACCAAGACGATCGGCGCGATGGTGCTCGGCCAGGTCCCGGTGCTGCCCGGCGCCCCCGAGGCACGGATCGACATGGTGCCGCAGGACTACGTCTCGCGCGCCATCGGCGCCCTGGTGCGCGGCGGCGTCGGCGGCGGCGAGTACTGGCTCACGGCCGGCAGGGAAGCGGTCGAACTGCGGGAGATCGCCGACACCTGCGCCGAGTTCGCCGTCCGTCTCGGCCTGCCCCGGCCGCCGCGCCCCCGGCTGATCCCGGTCGAGACGGTGCACCGGCTGCTGCTGCCGATGCTGGCGGGCACCGCGCTGTCCGGCTCGGTCCGCCAGCGCTTCAGGTACTACGCCGAACTCCTGCTGGTCTTCCAGCGCGAACTGCCCTTCGACAGCTCCCTCGGCGAGCCGGACTGCGGCAGCCGCCCGACCCACGCCGACATCCGCGCGGCCCTGGTCCGCAACCTGGAGCGCTGGTCCGACGACCGGTCCGCCCGCTCCACCGCGCGCCGCCGGCCCGCCGCGCAGACCCCCACGGAGGTGGCCTCATGACCGTATCGCCCCCTGCCCCCGCCCTCCCGGCCGACACCGACGAGGACGTCGTCGACCTCTACCTCAAGCACATCGGCTCCGGCCGCGCCGTCATGGGCCGGGTGATGGGCGGGATGGCCGAGATCCGCTCCGAGGGCCCCTGGATCCACGCCGACGACGGCCGCCGCTTCCTCAACTTCGGCGGCTACGGCGTCTTCCTGCTCGGCCACCGCCACCCCGCCGTCACCGAGGCCGTGCACCGGCAGATCGACAGCCATCCGCTGTCCAGCCGGGTCTTCCTGGAACCGGTGGCCGCCCGCGCCGCCCGGGCGCTGGCCGCGCACACCCCGCCCGGCCTCGACTACGTCCACTTCGTCAACTCCGGCGCCGAGGCCACCGAGGCCGCCCTCAAACTGGCCCGCGCGAACGGCCGCAACTCCGTGATCACCATGCGCAAGGGCTTCCACGGCAAGACCCTCGGCGCCCTCAGCGTCACCGCCAACGACACCTACCAGAGCCCGTTCCAGCCCCTGATCCCCGACGTCACCCAGGTCGCCTACGACGACCCGGCCGACCTCGAACAGGCCCTCGCCGCCCGCCGCGACACCGCCTGCGTGATCCTCGAACCCGTCCAGGGCGAGGCCGGCGTCCGCATCCCGGGCCCCGGCTACCTCACCCGCGTCGCCGAACTGTGCCGGACCTACGGCGCGCTGCTGATCGTCGACGAGATCCAGACCGGCATGGGCCGCCTCGGCACCTGGTGGGGCATCGACACCGAGGGCGTCCGCCCCGACATCATGCTGGTCGGCAAGGGTCTCAGCGGCGGCGTCGTGCCGGTCGCCGCGATGGTCGCCACCGCCGAGGCGTACGGCCCGTTCAGCCGCGACCCCTACCTGCACACCTCCACCTTCGGCGCCTCGCCGCTGGCCTGCGCGGCCGCGCTCGCCACCGTCGAGACGATGGACCGGGAGGACACCGTGGCCCGGGCCGCCGCGCTCGGCCGGCGCCTGCTGGCCGGCGTCCGCCAGGTGTGCGCGCCCTACCAGGACGCCCTGGTGCGCGAGGTGCGCGGCCGGGGCCTGCTGATCGGCATCGAGTTCGACCGCGAACAGGCGGTCGGCGAACTGCTGCTGGAGCTGATCGGCCGCGGCGTGCTCGTCAACCACTCCCTCAACTCCACCCATGTCCTGCGCCTGACCCCGCCCGCCGTGGTGGACGACACCGCGCTCGACCTGTTCCTCACCACCTTCGCCGACGCCCTCGGCAGCACCGCCGCCCGCATGGCCGGCTGACCACCAACCCCGAGAAACACACCGGAAAGGACCCCCCTCATGCCCCAAGTGCAGCTGCACGCGCTCACCGACGCCGTGGAACCCGCCGAGGCCTACCGCCGGATCAGCGACTTCCGCCGCTACCCCGAGTTCACCGACACCGTCCGCGAGGTCCGGGTCGAGGAACCGCTGCCGGACGGCACCACGGTCTCCGACTGGGCCGTGGTCTTCCGCGGCGGCCTGATGCGCTGGCGCGAACGCGACACCTACCACCCGGACACCCACTCCATCGTCTTCGAGCAGACCAGCGGCGACTTCCAGAGCTTCTCGGGCAGCTGGCGCTGCGAGCCGCACCACACCGGCACCCGGGTCGTCTTCACCGCCGAGTTCGACCTGGGCATCCCGAGCCTGGCCGAGATGCTCGACCCGGTCGCCGAAGCCACCCTGCGCCAGCTCATCGGGGAGATCGTCAAGGGCCTGCTGGGAGCGGAGGTGACCGATGAGCGCGCCGCCACAGGCCGTGGCTGACCGCACCGACCCGCTGCTGCGCACCGAACCGGGCCCGGACGCCGCCCGCTGCCTGGGCCTGTACGCGAAACTGGCCGCGGGCGTGACCGTGGTGACCGCGCGCGGCGAGGCCGGCCCGCTGGGCATGACCGTCTCCGCCGTCACCTCGCTCTCCGCCCGCCCCCCGATGCTGCTGGCCTGTCTGCGCGACGGCTCCCGCACGCTGGCCGCGGTCCGCTCCCGGCGCGCCTTCGCCGTGCACCTGCTGCGCGAGGAACAGCAGGAGCTGGCGGCCCGGTTCGCCTCCCCCACCAGCACCGCCGCCGAACGGTTCGCGGGCACCGACACCCGCCAGGTGCTCGGCGTGCCGGTGCTGGCCGGCGCGCTGGCCTGGTCGGTCTGCCTGACCGAGGACGTGCGCCGCTACGGCGACCACCACCTGGTCGTCGGCCGGGTCGCGGCCGTGCACGTGGGCGGCGGCCGGCCGCTGCTGTGGCACGACCGGCGCTTTGGGGCACTGACCGAACCGGCCCCGGACGGCACCGCGTGAACGAGCCCCGCTCCGCCCCCTCGGCGAGCCGGCACCGGACCACCGGCCCGCCGTCCGGCACCCCCTGCTGGGACCCGGCCGAACTGCCCGCGCAGCCCCAGCTGCACGGCGTGGTCACCGCGGACGTGGCCGTGGTCGGGGCCGGCCTGGCGGGCCTGGCCTGCGCCTACCACCTGGCCGAACGCGCGCCGGGCCTGGACATCGCGGTGGTCGACGCGACCGGCCCGGCCGCCGGGGCCAGCGGCCGGGGCACCGGCCTGCTCGGCCCCCGCGCCGGGCCGGCTCTCGACCGCGCGGTGCGCCGGTTCGGCCCCGACACCGCGCGCCGGATGCACCAGGCCAGCGTCCGCGCCGTACAGGACGTCCTCGACCTGTGCGGCCGGCTCGACGTGCCCTGCGGACTGCGGCCCGGCGAGCAGATCATGGCCGCCCGCTCCCCGGCCGGCCTGGTGGCGCTCGCCCGCCAGGCCCGCGCCTGCCGCGCCCTCGGCCTGGACGTCCCGGTGCTGTCCGCGGCCGGCCTGCGCGACCGGGTCGGCGTCCCCTACACCGCCGGACTCCTGCACCGCCCCGCCGCCACCCTCGACCCGGCTGCGCTGACCTGCGCGCTGGCCCGCGCCTGCGCCGCCAAGGGCGTCCGGTTCTACGGCGACAGCCCGCTGCTCGCCGTCCACCCCGGCGAACTGGTCGGCCCCGAACTGGTCTTCCCCAACGGCCGCCTCTACGCCGGTCAGGCGGTCCTCGCGGTCAACTCCGCCGCCCAGTCGGTGGGCCTGCCGGTCGGCACCGTCCTGCCGCTGGAGGTGTACGCGGTGGCCACCGAGCCGCTGAGCGCCCCGGCGTACGAGGCACTGGGCGGGCGCGCGGGGTACGCCGTGATCGACGCGGTGCCCATGGCACCGTACTTCCGGTTGCTGCCCGACCGGGGCGTGGTGGCCGGCGGCGGCACCGTGACCGTCCCGGCCGGGCTCGGCGAACCCCGGCTGCGGGCCCGCGGGGAGCGCGCCTGGGCCTGGCTGGAGGGGTGGCTGCGCTCCCTCCACCCCGAGCTGGCCCGGGTCCGCGTCACCCACCGCTGGTCCGGCCGGATCGGCATGACCGGCGACGACCTGCCGGTGGTCGGGCCGGTCGACGGCTTCCCCGACGTCTGGTACATCGGCGGCTGCTGCGGCCACGGCCTCGCCCTGTCCGTCGCGCACGGCGCGCACGTGGCCGGCGCCCTGCTCGGCGACCCGGACCCCGGCGACCCGCTGCCCTGGCACCGCTCCCGCGCCCCCCGCCTGCCGGTGCGCGGCCCGGCCCGGAGCCTGCTGCGCACCTACGTGGACACGCAGGGGCTCGTCACGCGCCGCGCGTGCTGACACCGCCGCGAACGGCAGGCTGATCCCCGTACGTCATGGTTCTCCGTCCCCAGAGGAAGGTTCCCGATGCGACCGTTGCGTTCCGGCCGAGGCACCGACGGCCCCCTGCCCCCGACCCTGCCGCTGGGGACCGTGGACCTCGCCTACCGCCTGGCCGCGCGCGGCCGGCCGCTGCCGCTGCCGCTGGTGTTCGCGTTCGACGGCCCCGCGCCGTCCCTTGACTCGGTGCGCGCCAGGATCGCCGAACGCGCCCCGCGCATCCCGGCGCTCAACTACCGCCCCGCCCAGGGCGCCAAGACGTTCCGGCGGGTCGGCGGCCTCGCCGTCGAGCGGCACGTGCGGGAGCTGCGGCTGCCCGAGGACACCGACGGCACGGCGACCGGGCGGCTGCTGCTGTCCCGGCCGATGACCACCGGCGACGGCCCGCTGTGGGACGTATGGCTGGTGCACGGCGCGGCGGGCGGCCATCTGCTGTGCTACCGCACCGACCACACCGTCCAGGACGGCATGGGCGCCGTCTACGCGGCCCGCGCCCTGCTCGACGACCGCCCCGACGCGCAGCCCGCCGGGCAGCCCGGTGCCCGCCCGGCGCCGAGCGGCCTGGCCGGTGTCCTCGGCGACATCGCGGCCGGTTTCGGTGTCCCCACCCCCAAGCCGGGCTTCGACGGTCCGGTCGGCGGCCGCACCGGCGTCTGCCACGTCACCGTCCCGCTGGCCCGGCTGCGCGGCCTCGGCCGCGAGCACGGCGCCACCGTCAACGACGTGTATCTCGCGGCCCTCGCGGGCGCCGTGCGCACCTGGCACCTGAAGGCCACCGGCACGGTCCACCCGCCGCTGCCGGTGGCGGTGCCGATGTCGGTCCGGGCGCCGGGAGAGGAGCACGCCCCCGGCAACCGGATCGTCACCGCCCGCCTGCTGCTGCCCTGCGACGAGCCCTCGCCGGCCGGCGCGGTCCGGCTGGTGGCGGCGCGGCTGCGACGGCTGAAGGAGAGCCGCCGGCGCGACGCCTTCCGGGTACTGATGGCCAGCACACCGCGGGGGATCGGCGCCCGGATCGGAGTACGCCTGGTCAACGGCTCGGTGGTGGCCGGCCCCGCCAGCATGGTGCCGCTCGGCGCCCCGCTGCTCCACCAGGGGGCGCCGGCGCGCTGGACGGCCGCCTACTCCGGGCTGGCCAACGGCGTGCGCTGCCTGGTGACCCTGACCAGCCAGCACGACACCGCCTGCCTGACCGTCGTGCACGACGAGAACCTGCCCACCGCCGACGAACTGCCCGGCCTGTGGCTGTCGGCGCTGCTCGAACTGGAGCGGACGTGACTCACCGCGGCGCGCCGAGCGTCCCGGTGGTCAGGAACACCGTCCGCGCGGCGGCCTCGCCGATCAGCGGCAGGTAGGGACCCAGCCGCTGCACCGCGTACGGCAGGGTGAACAGGTCGGCGACCGCCGCGTCCCAGCCGTGCTCGGCCCACCAGCGCTCCGGTTCGGCGAGCTGCCACTGCCAGGAGAGCCCGGTGGTGGACAGCGCTTGAAGGAACGGGGTCACGAACGACGACGAGGTGGCCTCGGCGTTCACGCACTCCGCGCCGAAGACGCTGCCCGGCGCGGAGAGCTCCGTCATGGTGGTGACGACGGACTCCGCTTCGCGCGGCGGCAGGTGGTACAGGAGGGTCTCCGCCAGCCAGGCGGTGGGCTGCCCGGGGTCGAAGCCCACCGCGCACAGCTCCTCGGTCCAGGCGCCGGTGGGGTCCACGCCGACGGTGCTGCGCCGGCCGCAGGTCGGCGCGGCCCAGTCGAGCACATGCTCCTTGAAGGCCAGCAGCGCCGGGTCCTCCACCTCGAAGACGTGCACCCCGCGCGGCCAGTCCAGGCGGAACGCCCGGGTGTCCAGACCGGCGCCCAGCAGCACCACCTGGCGGCAGCCCGAGCCGGCCGCGGCCAGCAGGTGCTCGTCGAAGAACCGGCTGCGCACCACCGCCCAGTCGGGCAGCAGCCGCTGCAGCGGGCCGTCGCCCGGCGGCCCGCCCGGCGGGAAACCGGCCGCGTGCAGGAAGTCACCGGCCCACGGGTCACGGACGTACGGCGCCTCGCGGCCGTGCTCCGCGGCGTGCGCCGCCGCCGTCCAGACGGCGACCTTGGAGAGCCCGTCGGGCAGCGGCACACCTCTGGAAGGCGTGGGCCCTGCGGTGTCCGTCATGGGTACCTCCGAATCGCTGGGTGTACGGGTGCTGTTCAGCGGGAGCGGCTGCGGCCGAGCAGATAGGCCAGCGCGCCCAGTGCCAGCAGACCGCCGGAGGGGTGGCCGGAGCGCCGGCCGCCCTGGGCGGCGGTGGTGCGCGGCTCGTGCACGTTGAGCGCGAACTGGCGGTTGGCGACGTCGGCCAGCACCCCGCGCACCTGCTCGGGACTGGTGACGGCGGTGAGCAGCAGCTCCATTGAGTTGCGGGCGAACTGGTGCCGGCCGAGGAACTCCCGGCCGAGCGCCAGCAGGATGCGCGGCACCTCCCCCTGGAACACCTCGGGCAGGGTGATCTCCGGCGCCAGGTGCCGCACCGAACCGTCCAGGTTGGCGAAGGACTTGCCGAGCAGCGAGACGGCCGGCGGCGAACCGATGCCCCGCCGGGTCGCCTTGGCCAGCACGGTGGTCAGCGCCGTCCCGAAGTTCATCTCCTCCAGGGACAGATGGGAGACCTTCGGTACGAAGGCGGCCATGTCGGCGGCGAACGCCGGCATGTTGGCCCAGGACGTGACCCGGCCCATCTCCGCCCAGTGCTGGGCAAGACCGGCGCCGTCGTTCTGCGCGATGGTCATGAACAGGGGCAGCAGTTGCAGGCTGGTACGGCGGTCCAGGCGGCCGACCATGCCCCAGTCGATCAGCGTCGCGGGCGCCCCGGGCGCGGCGAAGACGTTGCCCGCGTGCGGATCGGCGTGGAAGAAGCGGTGCACGAAGTACCCGTGGTACATGAACCGCAGCAGGTCCTTGCCGAGTTCGACACGCTCGTCGTCGGTGAAGTGCGACGGGTCGAGGTGGCGCACCGAGACGCCCGCGGCCAGCGACTGGACCAGCACCCGGGGCGTGGCGTGCAGCACCCGGGGCACCTCCAGGGTGCGGAACGCCCGTACGTGTTCCCGGGCCTCGTCCATGTTGCGGGCCTCGCCGGTGAAGTCCAGCTCCGGTTCCATCGCGTCGAACACCGAGCCGAGCATCGCCTCGACGTCGATGACCTCGTTGAAGCGGGGCGCGACCCGGGCGACGATCTTGGCCGCCTTGCGCATCAGCGCCATGTCGGCGAGGACGCCCTCGCGGATGCCGGGCCGCTGGATCTTGACCACGGCCGGCCGGCCGCCGGGCAGGGTCACCCGGTAGACCTGGGCCAGGGAGGCGGCACCGAGCGGTTTGACGGTCTCGATGTCGTCGAAGCGCAGCTTCCAGTCCGCCCCCAGATCGCGCGCGAGGACCGGCTCGAACTCGGAGAACGGCTGGACGTCGACCTGGTCGTGCAGGTTCTGCAACTCGTCCCGGATCGACTGCGGGACCATGTCGGGCCGGGTGGAGAGCATCTGGCCGAGCTTCACGTAGAAGGGACCGAGGCTCTCCAGGGCCTGGCGCACCGCCTTGGCACGCCGCTGTTCGCCCGCGGCGACGTCCGCCGAGATCCCGTGCGGGGATTCGGCGGACGCCACCGGGGGCCGGGTGTCCCGCTTGCGGCGTCTGAGGCGGGTGGCCTGGCCGACCTCGTCGGCGACGAGGCTTCCCAGCACCTTGACCACGAGACGCAGCCGGTCGCCGACGGCAGACGGCATGGTGAGCGTTCCTCCTCGATCGGCACAGCGGGATCGGTACGGCGGAGGCCGCGACCGTCGGCCGGAGGGTTCCGGCACGACCGGCGGAGCGGGACGGCGGGGCGTTGGTCAGAACTGGGGGACGACGGTGCCCAGGCCCTGGAAGCCGGGCGCGCCGGTGCCGACGCTCCCGGTGAGGCCCTTGGCGGCGTCGCCCGCCGCCTTCGCGGCGCCGGACGCCGTGGCGGCCGCCTGTCCGGCCGTGGCGGCCGCCTGGCCCACCGGGTTGTTCTGGAGGACCTGCACCAACTGCGTGATCATCTGGCCGAGCTGGTTGATCTGGTTCGGCAGCGCGGCCATGGACGACATCACGTCGCCCGCGCCCGACGCGGCGTTCCCGACCCCGCCGGCCAGCTGGTTCAGGCCCTGGAGGGCGGCCAGCGGATTGCCGGCGCCCGCCGCTCCCAGCGCGGCCAGCGGATTGCCGCCCGCCCCGGCCAGCGCGGCCAGCGGGTTGCCGCCCGCCCCGGCGCCGGCCAGTCCGGCCAGCGGGTTGCCCGGCCCGGCCAGGGCGGCCAGCGCGTTCTGGGGCAGGCCGGCCAGATTCTGCACCGGGTTCGCGGACCGGGCCCGGCTCCGCCTGCCCCAGTCGTCCCAGTCGTCGTCCCGGTCGTCCCGGTCGTCGCGATCGAGGAGGTCGTCGAACGCTTCCTTCCCGCTGTCGGCCATATCGCCGATCAAGTCCTTGATGATGTCCTGGATGCTCTTGGACATGAGAGGAGCTTCCTTTCCTTTTCTGCGGTGTACGCAGACGGGATGGCAGACCCACGGCCGCGAATGTTTTCCGGGACGTGGGACAGTTATCGTGCGCAGCCCTCGAGGGCCCTGGCACACGCCGTTTTCAGACGTGCCCGACCTCGGGTGAAGGCGGCTTCCGCCGCTTTCACGGAGATGTTGTGAATGCGGGCGAACTCCGCCGTGGAGATTCCCGCGGCACGGGCGAGTATGACTTCCTGTTCCCGGCCGCGCAATTTGTCCACCTGGCTCAGCAGCCATCTGCCGAAATCCTCGTCGCACACGTCTTCCTCGGTGGTGCCGGGGAAGTCCAGAAGTGCCGCACGCTGCAACAGTCTGCTGCGGCGCTCTATGTCACGGTAGAAGTCGATGCAGAGCCGAAGCGCCACGGAGGTCAGGAAAGGACCCAGTCGATTTCTGTCCAGTGTGGCGTGCGAGGCCGCTCGGGCCATGGTTTCCTGAACACAGTCCTCGGCGTCCTGAAAACTTGGCAGTCGTCGTCGAACCAACCGCATGAGGCGGTCCTGGTGCTGAAAAATGTCTTCCCAGGAGCATGCAGCGGGCGATTGGCAGGTGGAATGTAGCGCCATTGTGGATTGCAGCCCGTTGTCTCTCGGTTTCAGGCAGGGGAATCGGTGGCCGGATTCTTTCCGGCGGCCACAGGCATTTCCTACCCGACCCTTTGGAGCCGCAAACCGGAGTGTGCGGGTCCGGTGTTCCGGTCGTCCGCAGAAATGATTTTCCTGGGTCAGTCCCGGGCCGGCGCCGACTCCGCGGCCGGTTCGGCCGCCGAGCGGGGAGCGGGCCGCCGGGTCCAGTCCCGGTTCCAGTTGATCCACATGTCGCGCAGGGTCTGGTGCACCTGGGTGGCGCCCGAGCGCAGTTCGGTGGCGTACGTCTGGACGGCCTCCTTTCCGACCAGCCGCGCGCCCCCGGTGAAGTAGGCGCCCCGGACGTGCCGCGGCGAGCGGAACTTGCCCCACAGCAGGATCTTCGTCAGCGGCCAGAGGGTGAACGACCCGGCGGGGCAGCGGTTCTCGGGGTCGAGGGTGCCCCACACCTGCGGGCTCAGCTCGCTCTCGCGCAGCAGCTCGTAGATCCGCTCGATGGTCCGCTCCTTGGTCTGCTCGCCGTCCCGGTAGGCGAGGACGGCGTCCCGGGACTGGTTGAACAGCCGCTCCACCCAGGGGTTGTCGGCGCCCTGGAGTCCCCGGTAGGGCGGCTGTTCCAGCGCGTCGAAGCAGGCGGTGTCGTGGGTCTTCTCGAAGGTGACGGCGGCCTGGTTCAGCGCGTTGGTGCCGTAGAGCGTGGTGATGACCCACACCCGGGTCCAGGCGTTCCACAGGTCGAAGTCGTCGAAGGCGATGTAGCTGCACGAGACCAGGTCGTCGAAGAACCGGAACATGCGCTTGGTCCAGTGCTCCAGGTACTGGAAGCGGGTGGTGTCGAAGTCGTCCCGGCGCACCGCGTCGATGAGCCGGTGGCCGAGCGCGTTCAGCGACATCACCGTGACCGACAGACCGCTGGAGAACAGCGGGTCGATGAAGTCACTGGCGTGCGGCAGCAGGCACCAGCGGTCGCCGACCACCTGCTGGGAGGAGAACTGGGTCCGGTCGGTCGACACGTACGGCCGCACCGACCGGGCCCGCTCGAACTGCCGGGCCACGCTGGGGAACCGGCCCACGTGGTGCCAGAACTCCTCCTGCGCCGACATGTCCTCGGGGCGCGGGTACAGGTCGAGGTCGAGATTGACGCCGACGCTGCACAGCCCGCTGGTCCCGGCGGAGTGGTTGTCGAACGGAATGACCCAGAACCAGCCGCCCTTGAAGACGTGGTGCAGCGTGCCCTGGCTGAACGGGCTGGGCATCTTGTGCTGTTCGCGCGGTGGCGCCACGGTGTCGAACGGCCGCACGCCCACCATGTGCGTGAAGATCGTGCGCGACCGGGTCCGGTACGGCGGCTCCTGCCGCAGCCCGAGCCGCTCGGGCAGCATCGCCCGCATCCCGCCGGCGTCCACCACGTAGGAGGCCCGGAAACTGCCCCTGTCCCGGGTGACCAGAGTGGCGTGGTCCTCCTCGAACTTGACGTCCTCGACCATCGTGTGGGTGTACGCGGTGACCCCGTAGGACACCGCGACGTGGAACATGTAGGCGTCCACGTCCTGGCGGAAGTAGTGCGAGTCGGGACCGAGCGGCGGACCCCAGGTGGGGTTCTGGGTGCACTCCTCGGCCCGGGTGGACTCGCCCTCCCGGTGGTAGACGAAGCTGAAGTTGCGCTTGACCCCGCAGTTCGACGACACGTGCCGGCGCAGCGTCCCGTAGGTGGCCAGGTGCTCGAGCTCGGGGACGTCGTAGCGGCGGGCCAGCACCCGCAGGCCGAACGTGGTCTCGGGGACGGTCGACTCCCCGATGGCGAACCGCGGATGTCCGCTGCCCTCCAGCAGCAGCGTGCGGACGCCGTGCCGGGCGAGGATCGCCCCGAGCATCGTCCCGCCGATGCCCCCGCCGACGATGGCGACATCGAATTCCCGCTGGTCCTCTTGCATGTCTACGGTCCTTTCGCGACGGGTGGAGCGAGTCGCCGGTCCGGTGGTCACCGCGGGGCGGCGGGCCGGGCCGGCAGCACCCGGCGCGGCCCGCAGGCCGCCACCCGGGCGCAGAAGGAGAGGGCGAACCAGGGGGTCGGGGCCAGTTCGGCCAGCAGCCGCCGCTCCCCGGGCACCAGGCGGCCACCGCGACCGGTGACGTCCAGCCAGGCACCGAAGTGCAGCAGCCGGGCCTCCGGCCCCGCGTCCGGCGCGGGGAACGGCCGCATGTGCTCCCGCACCGCCCGGATGAGCATCCGGCGGCGGTCGCCGGTCACCCGCTGCCCGGTCAGGAACCGGCCGAGCAACTCGGCGGAACGGGCGGTGAATCCGCCCTGGCCCAGTGGGGCGCGGCCCACCAGCCCGGTGTCGTGGAACGCGACGGCGGCCAGCAGCCCGGCCCGGTCGTAAGCGGTCCCGGCGACCCGGGCTCGCGCGTCGGCCAGCAGGAACACCCGCAGGGAGTGCAGCGCCACCCGGGCCGGCAGCAGCCGGCACATCTCCCGCAGCGCCGCGTCCGCCACCGGATCGCCCCGCAGCCCGGTCAGCGGCGGCCGGGCGAGCAGCGCGTGCCACGCGCCGGGCAGTGCGGCCATGACCCAACCCCCTTCGCCGGCGGCCCGCTGGTGCCTTCCTCACCTGTCTTTACGCTCGGGTTCCGCCCGCTCCCGCGTTCTTCCGGCCTTTGGCCGGACTTCGCCCCCAGGACTCGAACGGGAATCCGCACCGCTCCAACTTCCGGCCCGCTCGGCCGAGTCGGGGCACGGCCGGGCCCTCGTCGGCCACTCCCGCGCGACGACGGGATCCGGCCATCCGCCGACCGGGCGGTGCGCTGTGCGACGGCGTGCGCGGTGGTGCGCACGCTCGGGGAGTGCGTCCGCGTTCCCCTTTCGGGGCATGGCCGCCGTCCCTTCGCAACCGGCATTCTCTTCCGCGTGATCGCCGTGCTCAACGTCCATGAACGCGCACTGCCCGCCCCGCCGGAAACCGTGGGGGCCCTGATCGACGGCCTCGGCTCCCGGGACGACCGCCTCTGGCCGCCGGACTGGCCGCCCATCCGGTTCGAGGGGCCGTTGGCCGTCGGCGCCCATGGCGGGCACGGCGTGGTGCGCTACACCGTGAGCCACTACGTGCCCGGCCGCTGGGTGCGGTTCCGGTTCACCGGCCCGCGGGGCTTCGCGGGCTTCCACGAGTTCGACGTCGAGCGCGTGGACGACCGCTGGACCACGCTCCGCCACACGCTGGTGGTCCGGCCGCGAGCCCCGCTGTGGCCGCTGTGGGCGCTGCTCTTCCGGCCGCTGCACGACGCGGTGTTCCGGGGCGGCCTGGACCGCGCCGAGCGCGAGCTGACCGGAAAGGTCGCCCGCCCGGTCCGGTGGAGCCCCTACGTCAGACTGCTGCGCGCTGTGACCGTCCGGCTGGCACCGCACCTGGCCGAGGGAGCGCGTCCGGTGCCCCATACGAACTCGAAGAGCTGATCCCCACATGCCCGTTGGAATGAATTCTTTCCCTCGCACGAGGGATCGTGACGGACTTGGCCGGCCGCAAGACTGGAGGCTGGAGAGTTCGCCGGTTCGAGCCGGCCGAAATCCTCGCTGAAACGGAGAAGCACCGTGGGCCTTTCAATCCCTCGTCCGTCCGGACTCAACACCGACGACCTCACCAAGGACATCACCGAGCTGCCCCACCGGGTGACCGCCCTCAAAGAGGTGGCCGGTGCCACGGTCATCGCCGCTGTCGACGTCGAGGCGGGTGAGGACGACTGGGACCTGCCGCTGACCGAGGAACACCCCCGCCCGGTGGTGCTCGTGCACGGCACCTTCGGCAACCGCGGCTACACGTGGTCCACCGCGGCGCCGGTGCTGCGCGAGCGCGGCTACCGCATCTTCCGCCCCGACTACGGCAAGTACCTGAATCCGACGATCTTCGGCCTCGGCGACATCAGGAAGTCGGCGGAGGAGCTACGGGACTTCGTCGACGAGGTACTGCGCCGCACCAAGGCGGACCGGGTCGACATCGTCGGCTTCTCGCAGGGCGGCATGATGCCGCGCTACTACCTGAACAAGCTGGGCGGCGGGGCGAAGGTGCACAACTTCGTCGGCATCAGTCCGAGCAACCACGGCATCACCGCCCAGGGGCTGATGAACCTCGCGCGGCAGATCCCCGGTGCGGTCCAGCTGGTCGAACAGGGCGTGGTGGCGATGACCGTGCCGGCCTGGCCGCAGCTCCAGCACGACCACGCGTTCCAGCGCGAACTCGCGGAGCTGGGCGAGACCACCGACGGCGTCCGGCACACCGTCATCGCCACCGCCTACGACGACGTGGTCACCCCGTACACCTCCTGCGCCCTGGCGGAGACCGAGGGCCAGTACGTCCGCAACATCGTCCTCCAGGACATCGACCCGGACGACCACACGCCGCACGTGAGCATGCCCTACAACGCGACCGTGCTGAGCGAGGTGCTCGCGGCCCTGGCGGACTGAGGCCGGCTGCCGTCGAGGAGGACCCGGGCCACCAGCGCGGGGTCGTCGTTCATCGGCACGTGGCCGCAGCCGGGCAGCCGTATCAGCCGGGCCCGCGGGAGCACCGTCTTGGCGCGGACGCCCTGCCGGGGTAGGAGCAGCCGGTCCCGGGTGCCCCAGGCGACGGTGACGGGTATGCGGTCGACGTCGTCGGTGAAGCGGACCTCGCGGCCGGCCCGGAGGGTCTCGGCGAAGCTCTCGGCGTGGGCCAGCGCCAGCGTCTCGGCGACCACCGCTTCGGGCGAACGGCGGCCGGGACGGGCGTATATCGAGCTGGTCAGGGCGGTGCGGCCGGCCGCGGTGCGGGACAGCCGCTGGACCAGCGGGAGCGGCAGACGGCGGGCGGCGGCCCGCATGCCCGCCAGGACACCGAAGGCGTAGCGCCGTTCGGCCTCGGTCCAGAAGCCGGCCGGGGACAGGGCCGTCACCGACCGTACGCGGTTCTCGCGGCCCAGTTCCAGGGCCAGCAGGCCGCCCAGCGAGTTGCCCGCCACATGCGGCCGGTCCAGGCCCAGTTCCGCGCAGAACGCGGTGAGTACGGCAGCCGTCGTCGGCAGGTCGTGCGGCAGGCCGGCCGGCAGCGCCGGGGAGGCGCCGAATCCGGGCAGGTCGAGGGCGATGACGTCGCGCTCGGTCGCCAGGATGTGCAGCACCGGGTCCCAGGCCTGCCGGTGGTGGCCGATGCCGTGCAGCAGGAGCAGCGGTTCGCCGCTGCCCACGCGGGTGCAGGAGACGGTGACGGGGTGCGGGCCGTGCGGGGTGGGGGCGGTGAAGGAGACGGTCGAGGACATGGGCACTCCTGGTCGTGGCGCGTCCGGGAAACGTGCGTAGACAGAGTGTCAGCAAAAGCTACCGACGGGTAGACCCGGGGCGCGCTTCCGGTATTGGTCTTGACCAAGGGTGAGGGCCGCCCTATGGTCGCAGAGAAGTGCAACAACCTTTAATAAACAAGGGCGTTAAAACGCCGCCGGACCACGGCGAGTGCGGAGGACAGGGTGGGGACCACGCAGCTGGAACCGGTACAGGAACCGAAGTACTGGCACTTGAGGACCGTACTGAGCGAGGCGCTGGACTCGGAGTTCTCCGTCGGCGAGGTCCTGCCCAACGAGCGTGACCTCGCGGCCCGGTTCGGCGTCGCCCGCGCCACCCTCCGCCAGGCCCTGGAGCAGCTCGAACTGGAGGGCCGGCTCCAGCGCCGCCGCGGTGTCGGCACGACCGTGGCACCGCCGCGGGTGGGCGTGGCGGTCGGCACCCGGGAGCACGTCTGGCCCGGCGTGGCCGACGACGCCTGGCAGCCGGTGGACAGCACCCTGGCGGTGCCGCCCGCGGCCGTCGCCGACGCCCTGGGCACCGGCCGCGACGCGCCCGTGCACACCGTGCGCCGCTCCCGGGTCTCGCACGGCCGGCCGGTCGCCGCCGAACTGTTCCATGTCCCGCCGTCCTCGGTGCCCGGCCTGCCCGACGCCTCTTCCGGGGCGGCACGCGCGCGTGCGGTCCTGCGCGAACTGCACCGCCTGGAGCTCGTGCGCCAGGAGAGCGCGGTGGAACTGGGCTCCGCCCGCGCCGACGAGGCCAGGGAGCTGGACCGGCTGCCGGGCGCCCCGGTCCTGGTCGTCACCACCCGCTACCTCACCGGGACCGGCACGGCCGCCCTCAGCGTCGCCACCTACCGGGCGGACACCTGCCGCCTGACGTTCGGCGACACGGGCGACGTGGAGATCCATGACGGGGTGGGGGACGGAGTGGCGGCGACCAGCGGGGTCTGCTGAGGCGGACCGCCGGGCGGGGCGGTGGCGCCGTGCCCGGCCACCCGGCGGAAGGCTGGGGGGCTCGGAGCAGGCGCCCGCCGGCGGGGCGCGGGCGTGCGCGTCCGGCGGCGCTGAACAGGACTGCCGACACTGACGGCACGGCCGGCACCGACGGCACGGCTGGCACCGACAGCACGGCCGGCACCGACAGCACGGCCGGCGCTGCCGGTACGCGACCGGTCGTGCGGGCGGTCAGCGGCGGGCCGTCGTGCTCTCGACCGCGAAGAGCTGTTCCTCCACGTGATCCAGGGCCAGCCGCAGCGCGCCCGTCGGTACGGCGGCCTCGCCCAGCAGGGACAGGGCGACCCTCGGCGGGCGCAGGCAGTAGCGGGACAATTCACGGCGCAGCGGTTCCAGGACGCCGTCGAGGCCGGCCGCCCAGCCCCCGATCACCACCAGCTCCGGATCGAGGGCCAGCACCAGCGCCGCCACGTCGTGCACCAGCCGCCGGATGAACCGGTCCATCGCCGCACGGGCCCGCTCGTCACCGTCCCGGGCCTGCGCGAACACCTTCGCGACCGCCTGCTCGTCGAGCGGGTGCAACGGCTCGTCGGTGGTGGACAGCAGCGTCTCCGGCGTCACCTCGCGGCCCAGCAGATGCAGCGCCCCGATCTCCCCGGCCGCCCCGCCGTACCCCCGGTGCAGCCGCCCGCCGATCAGCGCGCCCGCCCCGGGACTCAGCCCGGCCAGCACGAACACCACGTCGTCGGAGTCGGCGGCGGCACCCTGCCAGTGCTCGGCGACCGCCGCCGCGTTGGCGTCGTTCTCCACCAGCACCGGGCACTTGAAGGAACGGCTCAGCCGCTCGCCCAGCCGCAGCCCCGTCCACCCGGGCAACGCGGTACCGAGCCGCACCGTGCCGTCGGCCTCGACGATCCCCGGCGTCGCCGCCCCCACCGCGCGCAGCGACCCGCGGGCCACCCCGGCCCGGCGCAGCACCTCGGCGACCGCGCCCCGCAGCCGCTCCAGCCGCTCGTCGGCCGGCGCGCTCTCCTCGACCTCCTTGGCCTGCGCGCCGATCACCGTGCCGTCCAGGTCGGCCAGGAGCGCGGAGACCCGGTGCGGGCCGATCTCCAGCCCCAGCAGATGCCCCGCCTCCGCCCGGAACCGGAACCGCCGGGCGGGCCGCCCCTGCCGTCGCGCCGAGCCCTCCTCGGCCGCCGTCTCGACGACCAGCCCGGCCTCGATCAGCCCGTCGACCACGCCCTCCACGGTCGGCCGGGACAGCCCGGTCACCCGGGTGATCTCGGTCAGCGTCGCGCAGTCCGTCGCGCGCAGCGCGTGCAGCACCACCGTGGAGTTGATCCTCCGCAGCAGCGAGGGGTCCCCGCCGGTCAGCCGCCCCACCGTCCGTCCTCCCAGCTCGTGCGCGTGTTGGCCGGATCGTACTCGGCACACCGCACCCCGGCGAGTGCCGCCCGGGCCCGACCCCGTACGGCTCAGCCCGGCGCCACGAACCCCGACTCGTAGGCCGCGATCACCGCCTGGGTGCGGTCCCGCGCCCCGAGCTTGGCCAGCACGGCGCTCACGTGCGACTTCACCGTCTCCGTCCCGATCACCAGCCGGGCGGCGATCTCCGCGTTCGACAGTCCGCGTGCCATCAGCCGCAGCACCTCGCCCTCCCGTTCGGTCAGCCGGGCCCGCTCCAGTGCCGCGCGGGCCGCGCGGTTCCCGCCGTCGTCGCCGTACCGGGCCGCCAACTGCCGCACCGACGCCGGGAAGAGCAGCGACTCGCCCGCCGCGACCAGCCGCACCGCGTGCACGATCTCCGCGGGCCGGGCCCGTTTCAGCAGGAACCCGTCGGCCCCGGCGCGCAGCGCCTCGTACACGTACTCGTCGTTCTCGAAGGTGGTCACCACCAGGATCTTCGGCGGGTCGGCGACCGTGCGCAGCACGGCGCGGGTGGCCTCGATGCCGTCCAGCAGCGGCATCCGGACATCCATGGCGACCACGTCCGGCCGCAGCGCGCGCACCAGCGGCATCACCGCCGCCCCGTCGGCCGCCTCCCCGACCACCTCGATGTCGGGCTGCGCCTCCAGCACCGCCCGCAGACCCGCGCGCACCAGAGGTTCGTCGTCGACGAGGAGAACGGTGACCGGCATCCGACCAGCGTAGATCAGCTCACCGGCAGCACCACATGGACCTGCCAGTCACCGGCGTCGGGGCCGGTACGGGCCTGTCCGCCGAGCAGGGCGGCCCGCTCGCGTATGCCGCGCAGTCCGCTGCCGCGGCCCGGACCGGGCGCGGCGGCCCTGAGCGGGTTGCGTATCTCCAGGCCGAGGCTGCCGTCCGCGACCCGGATCCGGACCCGGACGGGCACCGCCCCCGCGTGCCGCAGCACGTTGGTCAGCGCCTCCTGGAGAATGCGGTACCCCTCCCGGGACACCGGCCCCGGCACGGCCCCCAGCGGCCCGGTCACCTCCGTGTCGAGCTTCGCCCCCGAGGACCGCGCGGACTCCAGCAGCCGGCCGGCGTCCGCCAGCGTCGGCCGCGCGCTCACCGGCCGCCGCGCCTCGCGCAGCACCCCCAGTACGCGTTCCAGGTCCTCCAGGGCGGCCCGGCCGGTGTCCTCGATGGCCGACAGCGCCCGGTCGGTGAAGTCCGGGTCACCGGCCGCCCGGGCCGCGCCGGCCTGGACCACGGCGACGGTCAGCGCGTGCCCGATGGAGTCGTGCAACTCGCGGGCTATCCGGGTGCGTTCCAGCAGCTGTTCGGTGCGCTCCTCCAGCGCGGCGAGCCGCTCGGCGGGGGAGGGGCCGAGCAGCTTCGGCGCGAGCCGGGTGATCAGTACGCCCGAGCCCACGACGACGGCGGCCAGCAGGACCAGCGGCAGCGGTGCCAGCAGCGCGTACCACCAGTGCTGCCCGGGGACGGGGACGAGGGCACCGTCGCCCAGCGGCACCCCTCGGGCGCCGGCCACCAGGTTGTCGGTGGTGATCGGCAACTGGATCGTGAGCACCGCGACCAGGCAGCCCAGGAGCAGCCGCGCCTGGAGCCACACCACCGTCCGCGCGCGGTCGGCCCAGGTGGCGGACGGCGCGACGACTATCTCCTGGCCGTCGCTCTCCTGCCGCTGACCGGTCAGCAGCAGCCGCGCCTGGAACCCCTCGACCACCCGCATCGCCGGCACCGGTCCCGCGAGCGCCAGCAGCACGGGCGAGAGGTACATCCAGATGTCGTCGACGTACATCAGCACAGCCGGCAGCACCGCGGCGACGAAGAGATGCAGCCACCGCGTGTATGTCACCGCCCGGGTGAACGGGCGCAGCATGCGGACCATTTCGCCATCGTGCCAGCCACCACTGACAACGGGCCTCCCCCGGGCGGGGGAGCCGCCCGCCACCCGCGGGGGAGCCGCCCGCCACCCGCGGGGGAGGCCCCGCCGGGCCCGACCGGCCAGGCTGGCGCCATGACCAGCATCGAACTGCGGGCCCTCACCAAGGAGTACGGCTCCCGACGCGCCGTGGACGACCTGACCTGCACCGTGCGCCCAGGCCGCGTCACCGGCTTCCTCGGTCCCAACGGCGCCGGGAAGTCCACCACCATGCGGCTCGTCCTCGGCCTGGACCGGCCCACCGCCGGCACCGCCACCCTCGGCGGACGCCCCTACACCACCCTCGACGAACCCCTGCGGCACGTCGGTGCCCTGCTCGACGTACACGCCGCGCACGGCTCGCGCACCGCCCGGGACCATCTGCGCGTCCTGGCGGCGAGCAACCGGCTGCCCGGCCACCGGGTGGAGGAGGTACTGGAGGAGACGGGCATCGCGCCGGTGGCCCGCCGCCGGGTGCGGACCTACTCCCTGGGCATGCGGCAGCGGCTCGGCATCGCCGCCGCGCTGCTCGGCGACCCCGGCGTCGTGCTGCTGGACGAGCCCTCCAACGGCCTCGACCCGGAAGGCATCGTCTGGATCCGGGAACTGCTGCGCCGCCTGGCGGCCGAGGGCCGTACGGTGCTGGTCTCCAGTCATCTGATGAACGAGACCGCCTCCTTCGCCGACCACCTCGTGGTCCTCGGCCGGGGCCGGCTGCTCGCCGACACCCCGATGCGGGAGTTCATCCACGCGCGCGTACGGCCACGGGTGCGCGTCCGCACCTCGGACCCCACCGCCCTCACCGGCGTCCTCGCCCGCCACGGCCTCGACGCCGTCCGGCACCAGAAGGGGCACTGGACCGTGTCCGACGCGCACGTGGCGGACGTGGGCCGCCTCGTGTCGGGAGCCGGCGTGCCGATCCTCGAACTCACCGCAGAGGAGGGCACCTTGGAACAGGCCTATCTGGACCTGACGTCCGCCGAGACCGAGTTCGCCGCCCAGCGCCACCAGGAGGTCTGACCATGCCGTTCATCCCCGTGCTCCGCTCCGAGTGGCTGAAGATCCGGACCCTGCGGCCGCTGTACGGGGCGCTGGCGGCGGTGTTCGCCGCCACCGCCGGGTTCTCCGCGCTCGCCGGCCTCGACGACGGCACCGACCCGGAGTTCGACCCCCTGTTCACGTCCCTGTCCGGGGTCGTCCTCGGCCAGATCGCCGCCATCGTCTTCGGGGCGCTCGCCGTGTCCTGCGAGTACCACGGCGGAGCGATCCGCCTCACCCTGGCGGCGGTGCCGCGCCGCGGCCGGTGGTTCGCGGCCAAGCTGACGGCGATCGCCGTACCGGCCCTGGTGGTGGGTCTGGTGACCGCCCTGGCCGCTCTGCCGGCGGCCCGCGCCGGCCTGGGCGCCGCCGCGCGTGGACTGACCGTGGCCGAGCAGGCCAGGGGCATCGTGGGCTGCGGCCTCTACCTGATGCTGATGGCGCTGTTCGCGGCCGGCCTCACCGCGCTGTTGCGCAGCGGCGTCGCCACCCTCTCGGTGCTGATCCCGTTCGTCCTGGTCATCTCCTTCGTGATCGGCGACGCGGCCGGCGGCGCCACCGACTTCCTGCCGGACAAGGCGGGGCAGGTGATCCTGCACCAGACGTCCGACGCGAGCACCGGGCCCTGGACGGGACTCGCGGTGACGGCGCTGTGGACGGCCGCCGTCGTGCTGGCGGGCGGGTGGCGGCTGCGTCGCCGGGACGCCTGACGCACAGCCAGTTGTCAGTGCCGCCCGCTTTACTGGAGCCATGGACATCGCACGGCACATCGCCCTCATCGACGAGCTGTGCTTCCGCCCGTTCCCGGCGGGGCACGGCCACCACCTCGTGGTGCTGAGCGGCAGCCGCGGACTGCGCGGCGGCGCCGACCCGGCGGAGCGTGCGGTGACGGTCGACCAGTACGAGAAGGAGCGGGACGCCGTCGACGCGCTGCTGACCGAGCGGTGGGGCGAGTCGGAGATCCTCAGTCTGCTCACGGTCCTGCTGCGCACCGAGCGGGCGGGGGAGATACCGGAGCCGTGGGCCGAGCTGAGCGCCCGCGCCCGGGTGGCCTACCTGTGGGAGGTGGCGGGCACCGGCCGCTGGGTCGCGCTCGCCGTCGCCGACCGGGACACGGCGGACGAGGTGCGGCTGCTGGCCGCGGTCACGCGGGAGGCCCCGCCATGAGCCGCTACGTGTCGGCCGCGACCCGCAGCCGGGCGAACTCCTCGGCCATGGTCTGCGCCGTCCAGTGCGCGTTCAGCCCGCTCGGATTCGGCAGCACCCACACCCGGGTGTCCCCGATCAGCCGCTCCTGCGGGCCCACTTGGGCCTTCTTGTCGTCGAAGGCGGCGCGGTACGCGGTGACCCCGACCACGGCCAGCCAGCGGGGCCGCAGCCGGGTCACCTTCCGGGCCAGCTCCCGGCCGCCCGCCCGGTACTCCTCGGCGGTCAGCTCGTCGGCCCGGGCACTGGCCCGCGCGACCACGTTGGTGATGCCGAGCCCGTACGACAGGAGTTCCTGCTGCTCGGCGGGGGCGAGCCGCCTCGGGGTGAATCCGGACAGGTGCAGCACCGGCCAGAACCGGTTGCCGGGGCGGGCGAAGTGGTGGCCCGTCGCGGCCGTCATCAGGCCGGGGTTGATGCCGCAGAACAGCACCTGGAGACCGGCCGCGACGACGTCTGGTACGAGACGGTCGCGGGCGGCCTCCAGTTCGGCCGGCGTGAAGCGGGGCATGTCCGGGCGACGGTCAGAGGATCGCGCCGGGCGTGTAGCCGGCCGCCTCGGGGTGCTGCTTGACGATCTCCTCGATCCGGGCGGCGACGGCGGCCACCTGGTCGGCGGCGGCGCCCGTGAAGGACAGCTTGTCGGCCATCAGCGCGGCCAGCCGCTCCCGGTCCAGCGGCAGCCGGTCGTCGGCGGCGAGCTTGTCGAGCAGGTCGTTGCGCTCGGCGCCCTGCTCGCGCATGGCCAGCGCGGTGGCGACGGCGTTCTCCTTGATCGCCTCGTGCGCCACCTCCCGCCCGACCCCGGCGCGCACCGCGCCCATCAGCACCTTGGTGGTGGCCAGGAACGGCAGGTAGCGGTCCAGCTCCCGGGCGACCACGGCCGGGAACGCGCCGAACTCGTCGAGCACGGTAAGGAACGTCTCCAGCAGCCCGTCGAGCGCGAAGAACGCGTCGGGGAGGGCCACCCGGCGCACCACCGAGCAGGACACGTCGCCCTCGTTCCACTGGTCGCCCGCCAGCTCACCCGTCATCGAGGCGTAGCCGCGCAGGATGACCATCAGGCCGTTGACGCGCTCGCAGGAGCGGGTGTTCATCTTGTGCGGCATCGCCGACGAGCCGACCTGGCCCGGCTTGAAGCCCTCGGTGACCAGCTCGTGCCCGGCCATCAGCCGGATCGTCTTCGCCAGCGAGGACGGCGCCGCCGCCAGCTGCACCAGCGCGGTGACGACCTCGTAGTCCAGCGAGCGCGGATAGACCTGGCCGACCGAGGTGAAGGCCCGGCCGAAGCCGAGGTGCCCGGCGATCCGCTGCTCCAGCTCCGCCAGCTTGCCCGCGTCGCCGCCGAGCAGGTCCAGCATGTCCTGGGCGGTGCCGACCGGGCCCTTGATGCCGCGCAGCGGGTAGCGGCCGAGCAGCTCCTCCACCCGGCCGTACGCCACGAGCAGCTCGTCGGCGGCGGTGGCGAACCGCTTGCCCAGTGTCGTGGCCTGCGCCGCCACGTTGTGCGAGCGCCCGGCCATGACCAGCTCGCCGTACTCGCCGGCCAGCTTGCCCAGCCGCGCCAGCACCGCCACGGTCCGGTCCCGCACCAGTTCCAGGGAGAGCCGGATCTGGAGCTGCTCGACGTTCTCCGTCAGGTCCCGGGAGGTCATGCCCTTGTGCACCTGCTCGTGCCCGGCGAGGTCGTTGAACTCCTCGATCCGCGCCTTCACATCGTGCCGGGTGACCTTCTCGCGCTCGGCGATCGAGGCGAGGTCCACCTGGTCGAGGACGCGCTCGTAGGCGCCGATCGCCTCGTCGGGCACCTCGATGCCGAGGTCCTTCTGCGCCCGCAGCACGGCGAGCCAGAGCTGCCGCTCCAGCCTCACCTTCTGCTCGGGCGACCAGAGCGTGGCGAGCTCGGCGGAGGCGTAGCGTCCGGCGAGGACGTTGGGGATGCGGGGCTTGGCGGGAGCGGAAGTCACGTAACCGGATTCTACTGGCGATTCGTGCAGGCCAGTGCCGAGGGGTGGACTGGAGGATCCTACGAGAGCACGCACCCGGAGCCTCTCCGGGGCGCCCCGGATTCCGCGCGGGCTCCGGGGTCAGCCGAGCGGGCCCTGGTACGGCAGCAGATCCGGACGTTTCGCCGGGCGGCCGTCGCCGGAGGAGCGGCCGGTCAGCCGGCGGCCGATCCACGGGAGCAGATGCACCCGGGCGAACCGGAGGTCGGCGGTGCGCCGCGGCAGCCAGCCCGGTGGCGCGGTGGCCGGCATCGGCGCGTGCCACGCGGGGTCCTCGGCCGCGTACCCGAGTGTCTGCCACACCGCCTCGGCGACCCGGCGGTGCCCCTCCGCGGTCAGGTGCAGCCGGTCCACGTCCCACAGCCGCGGGTCGGCCAGCGAGGGCGCCCCGTACAGGTCGGAGACGACGGCGCCGTGCCGGGCGGCCAGGTCGTCGACGACGGCGAAGAGGGCCTCCATGCGCGGCCGGAAGCGTTCCAGGACCGGGCCCTGGCGGCCGGGGCTGCGCATCAGCACCAGTTGCTTGCAGTTCGGGGCCAGCCGCTCCACGGCCTCCGTCAGCAGGGCCCGCACCCGCCCCATGTCGCACTTGGGGCGCAGGGTGTCGTTGAGGCCGCCGACCAGGGTGATCACGTCGGCGCCCATCGCGGCGGCGACCGGCACCTGCTCGTCGACGATCTGGCCGATCAGTTTGCCGCGCACGGCGAGGTTGGCGTAGCGGAAGCCGGGGGTGCGGGCCGCCATCCGGGCGGCCAGGAGATCGGCCCAGCCCCGGTAGGAGCCGTCGGGCAGCAGGTCCGACATGCCCTCGGTGAAGGAGTCGCCGACCGCGACCAGGCTGGTGAAGGTGGGGTTCGTCTGCATGGCGACGAAAATGGTATCCCGGGGCACCCATCGGCATACCCGCCGGTCGGTGCCGGTGCCTGTCGGCGACTTTCCGGGGGCGTCGGTCGCTGTCCGGTGCCTCGCGGGTTGCCGCCCGGTACCCGCCTGCCGTTGCCTGGCACCCGCCGCCTGGCGCTGCTTGGCCACCGCCCGGCCTCCGGCTTCCGGGGCCTTGTCGGGCCGGTACGTGTCCTGACCGGCTTGGCTTCTGCTGCCTGCTGCCTGCTGCCTGCTGCCTGCTGCCTGCGCCTGCGCCTGCTGCCCGCTGCCTGCGCCTGCTGCCCGCCGGTGCTGATGGGGACCGCGCGGCCTCCGGGGCCCTGCCCGGCCGGTCCACCGGTACCCGTCCGGCCGGCGCCTGCCGGTCCCGGTTCCCGGCAGCCGGGATCTGCCCGCCTGGCGCCTGCCCGGCGGAGCCGGCCCGGCCCCTGGCCGATGCCTGGTGGAGTCCGTTCCCCACCCGCCGGTGTCCAAGGCGCCGGCCGTGCTCATGTCCGCTGCTCAATCCCCGGTGCGGGCGAGGGTCCGCCCGGCAGGACCCCGCTCAGGCGGACCCGTGGCCCGTGGCCCGTGCCGCCGGTGTATCGGGGCGACGGCCGGGCTCATGGCCGTCGTCCGAACAGTTCCCGCAGGACGTCCTCCATGGTCACCAGGCCCGCCAGCCGGCCGTCGGCGCCCAGGACGGCCGCCAGGTGGGTGCGGCTCGCTCGCATCGCCGTCAGGACGTCGTCCAGCGGCGTGCTCTCCCGTACCCGGGCGATGGGACGCATGTCACCCGGCCGGAACGGCCGGTCGCGGGGAGCGGCGTCCAAGGCGTCCTTCACATGCAGGTACCCGACGATCCGGCGTCCGTCGTCCACCACCGGGAACCGGGAGAACCCGGACTCGGCCGACAGCCGCTCCACCTGCTCGGGAGTGACGCCCACGCGCGCGTGCACGACCCGTTCCAGGGGCAGGACGACATCGCGCACCGGGCGCCGGCCCAGTTCCAGCGCGTCGTTCAGCCGCTCCTGCGCCCGGTCGTCGATGAGTCCCGCCTCGCCCGCGTCCTTGACGATCTCGGCCAGCTCGGCGTCGGTGAAGGTCGCCGACACCTCGTCGCGCGCCTCAACGCGCAGCAGCTTGAGCAGACCGTTGGCGAACGCGTTGACCGTGAAGATCACCGGACGCAGCGCCCGGGACAGCGCCACCAGCGGCGGGCCGAGCAGCAGCGCGCTGCGCACCGGCTCCGCCAGCGCGATGTTCTTCGGCACCATCTCGCCCAGCAGCATGTGCAGATAGGTCGCCAGCGCCAGCGCCAGCACGAAGGACACCAGGTGCCCGGCCCCGGACGGCACCCCCATCGCGTGGAACACCGGCTCCAGCAGATGCGCGATCGCCGGTTCCGCGACGATGCCGAGGACCAGCGTGCACAGCGTGATGCCGAGCTGGGCCGCCGCCAGCAGCGCCGAGACGTGCTCCAGCCCCCACAGCACCCGCTTCGCCCGCCGGTCGCCCGCCTCGGCATGCGGCTCCACCTGGCTGCGGCGCACCGAGATCAGCGCGAACTCGGCGCCCACGAAGAAGGCGTTGACGACCAGCGTCAGCAGCCCGATCAGCAGTTGTACGGCGGTCACCGCCCGGCCTCCCCTGCTCCGCCGCCGTCGGCCCGCTCGTCGGCCAGCGGCGCGCGCAGCAGGACGGCGGCGGCCCGGCGGCCCGTGGCGTTCACCACGTCCAGGCGCCAGCCCGCCACCGCCACCCGGTCGCCGACCGCCGGGATCCGGCCCAGCTCGGCGGCGACCAGCCCGGCCACCGTCTCGTACGGCCCCTCCGGCACCCTGAGCCCGACCCGCTTCAGCCGGTCCACCCGGGCCGCGCCGTCCGCCCGGAACAGCGCGTGCCCCTGCTCGTCAGTACCGGCCGGAGCCAGCTCGGACGTCTCGTACGGGTCGTGCTCGTCGCGCACCTCGCCGACCACCTCCTCGACGATGTCCTCCAGCGTCGCCACCCCCGCCGTGCCGCCGTACTCGTCGATCACCACGGCCATGGTGCGCCGCCCGGAGAGCCGGTCGAGCAGCCGGTCGACGGTGAGGGTCGCCGGTACCAGGAGCGGGTCGCGCATCAGTTCGGAGACCGGCACCTCGGGGCGCCGCTCGGCGGGTATCGCCAGGACGTCCTTGATGTGCGCGGTGCCCACCACCGCGTCCAGGGTGTCCCGGTAGACGGGGAACCGGGACAGCCCGGTCGCCCGCGTCGCGTTCGCCACGTCCGCGCAGGTCGCGCCGGACTCCAGGGCGATCACCTGGACCCGCGGCGTCATCACGTGCTCCGCGGTGAGGTCGGCGAGGTTCAGGGTCCGCACGAACAGCTCGGCGGTGTCCGCCTCCAGGGCGCCCTCCTTGGCCGAGTGCCGGGCCAGCGCCGCCAGCTCCTGCGGTCCGCGCGCGGACGCCAGCTCCTCGGCGGGCTCCACGCCGAACCGCCGTACGACACGGTTGGCGGTGTTGTTCAGATGGGTGATGAACGGCCGGAACGCCGCGCTGAACCAGCGCTGCGGGGTCGCCACCCGTTTGGCCACGGCGACCGGCGAGGAGATCGCCCAGTTCTTCGGCACCAGCTCGCCGACCACCATCAGGACCACCGTCGACAGCGCCGTACCGATCACCAGCGCGATCGAGGAGGCGGTCGACGGCGAGGCGCCCAGATCCCGCAGCGGGCCCGCGAGCAGCGCGGCCACCGACGGCTCGGCGAGCATGCCGACCACCAGATTGGTGACCGTGATGCCGAGCTGCGCGCCGGACAGCTGGAACGTCAGATTCCGTACCGCCTTCAGGGCGCCCGCCGCGCCGCGCTCCCCGCGGGCCGCGGCCCGCTCCAGCGCGCCGCGTTCCACGGTGGTCAAGGAGAACTCGGCCGCGACGAAGGCGCCACAGGCCAGCGCGAGCAGGACGGCCAGCAACAGGAGGAGCACTTCGGTCATCGGTTCACCTCCGTCCCGTGATCATCAGTCCAATTGTCGTGCGTTCCATGATCGGGGAGGGTGGGGCGGCTCGCGCGCTGTCGGGTGCCGGGGGCCGGTGCGTGGGCGGGTGCTCGGGGTCCGTCATGGTCGCGCGAGTGCCCGCGCAGGGCGATGCGAAGGCACGGAGCCGGGAGCGGCTCAGGAGGCGAGGTGCTTCACCCAGCGCCGCCACTGCTCCTCGGGCCGGTAACCGGCGGCCCGCCAGGCGTGCTGGGCGCGCTCGTTGCGCACCAGCACCATCGCGTCGCCGCGCCGCCCGCCGAGGGCCGTGAACCGCTCCTCGGCGGCGCTGAGCAGCGCCGTGGCGATGCCCCGGCGGCGCCGGTCCGGATGTACCGCGAGCCGGTACAGATGGCACCGCCAGCCGTCGAAGCCCGCGATCAGCGTGCCGACCAGTTCGCCGTCGATCTCGCCCAGGACCAGTGCCTCGGGATCGCGGGCGACCAGTCGCTCGACGCCTGCCCGGTCGTCGCTGATGCTGGTGCCCTCGGCGGCCGCCTTCCAGAAGGCCAGCACGGTGTCCAGGTCCTGGGGCCCGGCGGCCCGTACACGGAGATCGGTCATGGGGCGATCCCATCAGCCCGCCGGCCGCCCGGTCAGGGGTTTCCGGTATGCGGACGGGAGGGCACCCCCCTCCTCGCAGCCCCCGCCGTGAGCGGCGGCACGGCGCGCCGGTCACTCGTGCGCGAGGAAGTTCCGTGACGTCGCCGCCAGCACGGGTCAGTCCTCGCCGACCGGGTTTCGGCCCGGGACGCCGGCGGCGAACAGCCGCATCCGTTCCAGTACGGCCTCCGCCGTGGGCCGCTCCCGCTGGTCCACGATGCGGCCGTCGGCGAGGAAGAGCGCCAGGTCGGCGTGGGCGGCGGCGCCCGGGTCGTGGGTGACCATCACGACGGTCTGCCCGAGACCGTCGACCGCCTCGCGCAGGAAGCCGAGCACCTCCGCGCCGGCCCGCGAGTCGAGGTTGCCGGTCGGCTCGTCCGCGAAGATCAGTTCCGGGCGGGAGACCAGCGCGCGGGCGCAGGCGACGCGTTGCTGCTGGCCGCCGGAGAGCTGGGCGGGCCGGTGCTTCAGCCGGTCCCGCAGGCCCAGGGTGTCGATGACCTGGTCGAGCCACGGCCGGTCGGGGCGGCGCCCCGCGATGCTCATGGGGAGGATGATGTTCTCCAGGGCGTTCAGCGTCGGGATCAGGTTGAACGACTGGAACATGAACCCGATCCGGTCCCGGCGCAGCCGGGTCAGCTCGCGCTCCCGCAGCCCGGTGATCTCCGTGTCGCCGAGCCACACCTGACCGGCCGACACGTTGTCCAGCCCGGCGAGGCAGTGCATCAGGGTGGATTTCCCCGAGCCCGACGGACCCATGACCGCGGTGAACCGGCCGCGCACGATGTCGACGTCGACCGCGTCCAGGGCGAGCACGGTCGTCTCGCCGGAGCCGTACGCCTTGGTCAGGCCCCGGGTCCGGGCCGCGATCCGGTCCGCGGGCGCCAGGCCCGGGGCGTGCTCGGCGGCGGGAGTGGACAAGACGGCCTCCTCGGTGGTCCCGCACGGGTGCGGGCATCGGCGTTCCTTGTCCCGGCCGAGGGTATGGTGACCCGCCCCGCACGCGGTATCCCCCTGTGGTGCCGGGGCGGGGTCCGCCTCAGGTCGGGCCCCGGCTACGGGTGTAAGGGGCAACGTCCTGCCGGTGGCTACGGTGCGGAGGGCGCCGGCCTCGCAGGGGCCGATGTGGGGCAGGCCGACGTGGGGCAGGCCGACGTGGGGCAGGCCAACGTGGGGCAGGCCAACGTCGGGCAGGCCGGCGGAGTGGGTCAGCGCTGAGTGGTCGCGGGACCCGGCCGCCAGGCGGTGCCCAGCACGCAGTACGACGTGGGCAGGCGCGGGCCCTTCGGCGGCATCAGGGTCCGCCGGTAGGGGCCCAGCGTGAAACCGGCCTCGCGCAGCGCGACGAGCGGGTCCCGGGCCACATGGCAGCCGCCGGCCAGCGGCGGCCACACCGTCCGGTCCAGGGCCCGCTGGGTGAGGGTCATCAGCCGGCCGCCGCCGCGCCCGTGCTCGAAGAACCGCACCTCGCCGCCGGGCCGCAGCACCCGCCGCAGCTCGCCGAGGGCCCGCGGCACGTCGCGGACGCTGCACAGCACCAGGGAGACGACGGCCGCGTCGAACGCCTCGCTCTTGACCGGCAGCGCCTCGGCGGTGCCCGGCGCCACGTCGACGGGGGTCTCCGCGCGCAGCGCCGCCTCCACCGCCAACTGCCGCAGCAGACGCTCCGGTTCGATGGCGACGACCTCGGAGACGGTGCGGGGGTAGTGGGTGAAGTTGAGGCCGTTGCCCGCGCCGATCTCGATCACCCGCCCGGAGAGCCCGGCGAGCAGCCGGTCCCGGACGGTCCCCATGCCCATCCGAGTCTCGGCGCTCACGCTCAGCCGGGCGTAGCGGCGCGCGAACCACGGGTGGTGCACGGCGTCCCGGGGCGTGGCCGGGTGACGGGTGGTCCGGAGCGGCGGCATGGGGCCTCCCTCGCCAGGATGCGGTGCGTTACGGCGATTGTCCCCCGTACCGGGGCGGCGCACCCCTGCTGACGGTGGCCTCTCGTCCCGACGTGGCTGCCGAAACCGCCCCTCACCTCAACGGCCACCCCTCCCACCGACCCCCACCCTCCCCTTCAGCCCCCTTCCCCCACCCTCCCCTTCAGCCCCCTTCCCCGCGCCGAAACCCCTCCGCGTCCCACCTCCCGCCCAGGTCGGCCGCCAGCCACCCCGGCGCCGCCGACCGGAAGGCGGCCGGGGTGCGGGTGGCGGCGCCGGCGGGCAGGGCGCCCAGCAGGGGGGCGCCGGTGACGTCCGGCAGGTCCGTGAGGTTGCAGCGGGCGGCGAGGTCCGGACGTTTGGGCCAGCTGCCGATCACCACGCCCAGCGGAGCCGGCCCGCGCGAACGCAGCTCGCGCGCCGTCAGCTCCGTAGCGTTCAGGGTGCCGAGCCCGGCCGGCGCCACGATCAGCACCGGCGCGCCCAGCAGCCCGGCGACGTCCGCCAGCGTGCCGCCCGCCGCGTCGAACCGTACGAGCAGCCCGCCCGCCCCCTCGACCAGCACCAGGTCGTGGGCGGCGGCCAGCTTCTCCGCGGCGTCGGCCACGTCGATCGGCCGCACCGGTGCGAGCCCCGCGCGCCGCGCGGCCGTCGCGGGCGCCAGCGGGTCGGGATAGCGGGCCACTTCGGCGGTGGTGACCGGGCTCGCCAGCCGCGCGACCTCCTCGGCGTCCCCGGGTTCGCCGGGCGCCACGCCCGTCTGCGCGGCCTTCAGCACCGCCACCGACCGGCCGGCCGCCGCGGCCGTCGCGGCGACGGCGGCGGTCACCACCGTCTTGCCGACCTCCGTGCCGGTCCCGGTGATCACGAGCACGGTCATGTCCGGCCTCCCCATGAGTACCTCCACGTCACCCCTCCCGCGCCGCCGCGCACACCGCGCGGCCGATCCGGGCCAGGTCCGCGTCGTCCGTGACGTACGGCGGCATCGTGTAGACCAGGTCGCGGAACGGCCGCAGCCACACGCCCTCGCGCACCGCCGCCCGGGTCGCCGCCGCCATGTCGACGGCGTGGTCGAGCTGCACCACGCCGATCGCGCCGAGGACCCGTACGTCCCGCACCCCCGGCAGCGCCGCGGCCGGTGCCAGCCCGTCCCGCAGCCCGGCCTCGATCCGCTTGACCTCGGCGCGCCAGTCCTGCCCGAGCAGCAGTCCGATCGACGCGCAGGCCACGGCCGCCGCCAGCGGGTTGCCCATGAACGTCGGCCCGTGGGCGAGCACCGGGACCTCGCCGCGCGAGATGCCCGCGGCCACCCGGGGCGTGCACAGCGTCGCCGCCATCGTCAGATAACCGCCGGTCAGCGCCTTGCCCACGCACATCACATCCGGCGTCACCGCCGCGTGCCCGGCCGCGAACATCGCCCCGGTGCGCCCGAAGCCGGTGGCGATCTCGTCGAACACCAGCAGCACGTCGTGCGCGTCGCATGCCTCGCGCAGCACCCGCAGATACCCGGGGGAGTGGAACCGCATCCCGCCCGCCCCCTGCACCACCGGTTCGACGATCACCGCGGCCAGTTCGCCGGCGTGCCGCTCGACCAGCGCCCGCAACCGATCGGCGTAGGTCTCGTCGTACTCCGCCGGCGGGGCGTCCGCGAAGACCTGGCGCGGCAGCAGTCCCGCCCACAGCCCGTGCATGCCGCCCTCGGGATCGCACACCGACATCGGCTGCCAGGTGTCGCCGTGGTAACCGCCGCGCCAGGTCAGCAGCCGCCGCTTCGCCGGCCGGCCGAGCGAACGCCAGTACTGGAGGCACATCTTGACCGCGACCTCCACCGACACCGACCCGGAGTCGGCGAGGAACACGTGCTCCAGCCCGTCCGGCGACAGGTCGACGAGGAGCTTCGCCAGCCGTACGGCGGGTTCGTGGGTGAGCCCGCCGAACATCACGTGGCTCATCCGCCCCAGCTGCGCGCGCGCCGCCTCGTTCAGCACCGGGTGGTTGTAGCCGTGGATCGCCGACCACCAGGAGGACATCCCGTCCACCAACTCGCCGCCGCCGTCGGCCGGCCGCAGCCGTACCCCGTCGGCCGAGGCGACCACCAGCGGGTCGGACCGGCCGGGCATGGGGCCGTACGGATGCCACACGTGCCGCCGGTCCAGCTCCAGCAGTTCCGCCACCGTCAGGTCAGGCATTGGGCGCCAGGTCCGTGCCGGCCCCACGGCGCCGCACCGCGACCAGGTCGGTACGAGCGTCCCGGGCGCCGTCCGCGCGGTGCTCCGGCAGCGTCACCTCGTCGGCGCCCTCCACCTCGAACCCGGCGTCCGCGATCATCTCCAGGTCGGCCCGGCCCGCCTGGCCCTCGCTGGTCAGGTAGTCGCCGAGGAAGACCGAGTTGGCCAGGTGCAGGGCGAGCGGCTGGAGGGTGCGCAGATGGACCTCGCGGCCGCCCGCGATCCGCACCTCCGCGTCCGGGCAGACGAACCGGGTCATCGCCAGGATGCGCAGGCACCGCTGCGGCGTCAGGTGCCACTCGGCGGCCAGCGGCGTGCCCGCCATCGGGATCAGGAAGTTCACCGGCACCGAGTCCGGGTCCAGCTCGCGCAGCGCGAACACCACGTCGACCAGGTCCTCGTCGCTCTCGCCCATCCCCGCGATCAGCCCGGAACAGGCCGACAGACCGGCGGCGTGCGCCTTGCGCACCGTGTCCACCCGGTCGGCGTACGTGTGCGTGGTCGTGATCTCCCCGTACGTCGCCTCGGAGGTGTTGAGGTTGTGGTTGTAGGCGTCCGCGCCCGCCGCCCGCAGCCGCTCCGCCTGACCGTCGGAGAGCAGGCCCAGACAGGCACAGACCTCCACGCCCGCGTGCCGCTCCTTGATGGCCGCGACGGTCTTTGAGACCCGGTCCACGTCCCGGTCGGTCGGACCGCGCCCGCTCGCCACCAGGCACACCCGCTTGGCGCCCCCGGCGACCCCCGCGGCGGCGGCCTCGGACGCCTGGTCCGGCTTGAGCCAGGTGTACTTGAGGATCTCCGCCCGCGAACCGAGCCGCTGCGAGCAGTAGGAGCAGTCCTCCGGGCACAGGCCCGACTTGAGGTTGACGAGGTAGTTGAGCTTCACCCGGCGGCCGAACCAGTGCCGACGCACCTTGCCGGCCGCGGCCACCACGTCGAGCAGCTCGTCGTCCGACGCCGTGAGGACGGCCAGCGCCTCCTCGCGGGTCGGCGGCTCGCGCCGCAGTCCCTTGTCCACCAGCGTGTCCAGCAACGTGTTCAGCGGTGTGCTCTCCAGGTCCATGGCAGGCGATCCTGTCCCATGAACGGCCCTCGGCGAAAGGAGGATCCGCACAACAGGTCCGGTTCGACCTGTGGTGATTGCCACACAGTGCACGGCTTGTCGCGCCGCTAGGGTCTGTTCACTGTCCACAAACCGCCTGTGAACCTGTGAGGTAACCGTCCCATGGCGTTCGGCTGGATCGACCCGCAGCGCGAACTGCGCCGCCGCTCCGGGCTGCTGCGCGCGCTGCGCCCCCGTCCGGCCGGCTCGCCGCTCCTCGACCTGGCGAGCAACGACTACCTCGGCCTGGCCCGGCACCCCGAAGTGACCGAGGCGGCGGCCCGGGCGACGCGGACCTGGGGCGCCGGCGCGACCGGCTCCCGGCTGGTCACCGGGTCGACCGAACTGCACGCGGAACTCGAGGCGGAACTCGCCGCCTTCTGCGGCTTCGAGGCCGCCCTGGTCTTCTCCTCCGGCTACGCGGCCAACCTGGCCGCCGTCACCGCGCTGGCGCCGCACGGCTCGCTGCTGGTCTCCGACGCCGGCAACCACGCCTCCCTGATCGACGGCTGCCGGCTGGCCCGCGGCACCACCCAGGTGGTGCCGCACGCCGACCCGGCGGCGGTGCGCAAGGCGCTGGCGACGCACGACGGGCCCGCGCTCGTCGTCTCCGACGCGGTGTTCTCGGTCGACGGCGACGCCGCCCCGCTGACCGCGCTGGCCGCGGTGGGCCGGGAGCGCGGCGCCGGGCTGCTCGTCGACGACGCGCACGGCCTCGGCGTACTCGGGGCCGGCGGCCGGGGCGCGCCGCACGCCGCCGGAGTCGCGGGCGCGGACGACGTGGTCGCGACGGTCACGCTGTCGAAGTCGCTGGGCAGCCAGGGCGGGGCGGTGCTCGGCCCGGCGCGGGTGATCGGGCATCTGGTCGACACGGCCCGGACGTTCATCTTCGACACCGGACTGGCGCCGGCGGCGACGGGCGCCGCGCTGGCGGCACTGCGGCTGCTGCGCCGCGAGCCGGAACGGGCCGCGCGCTGCCGCGCGGTGGCGACGGGCCTGCACACCCGGCTGACGGCCGCGGGCCTGGCGGCGGTGCGCCCGGACGCCGCGGTGGTCTCGGTGCGCGCGCCGTCCCCGGCGGCGGCCGTGCGGTGGGCGGCCGACTGCCGTACGGCCGGCCTGGCCGTGGGATGCTTCCGTCCTCCTTCCGTGCCCGACGGCATCTCACGGCTCAGGCTGACCGCCCGTGCGGACCTCACCGAGGGTCAGATCGAACGCGCCGTGCGGTGGATCGGCGAGACGCGGCCATGAGTCGGCGTGACACGGCCGTGCGTCGCTCGACGCCGCCCGGGGCTACTGGAGCCGGAACCCTGCGGTGAAGCCGGCCCAGCTCCCGGGGGAGAAGAGCAGCGCCGGTCCGGCCGGATCCTTGGAGTCGCGCACGGCGAGCAACCCGGCCCCGGGGCCGGACGACGGACGGGCCGTCTCCACGCAGTTGTTCGCTCCCGTGCTGTAGCTGCTGCGCAGCCACCGCACGCCGTGCAGTCGGGTACTGGAAGGGACGTGCCGAGGAGGTGCGGACATGGTGCCTCCTTACGCGCCGGCCGCTGTCGCGGCGATGAGATTCAACGAGTCGTCGGGCGAAAGGGCGTGGACTTGCAGGGCGTTGAAAGCCTCGGTGTAGGCCTCCAGGTCTTCTTTCCGTTCCAGATAGAGGCTACTCGTCAAGTGGTCGAGAACAACTACGTCCAGATCAGAAGTGCTCGAAAAAGAGAAGACAACGAAAGGCCCGGTGACCCCGATGTGCGCCCCGGCGGCGAACGGCAATACCTGGAGCCGCACATGGGGCAGCCGCGCCGCGTCGACCAGCCGTTCCAGTTGATGCGCCATCACGTCCCGGTCGCCGACCGTCCGGTGCAGCACCGCCTCGTCCAGGACGGCGCTCAGCCGCAGGGGCGCGGGGGAGCGCAATACGTCCTGCCGGGCCAGCCGCACCTCGACGAGTGCGTCGATGCGCTCCTCCGGCAACCTGTCCATCGCGGCCCGGGTCACCGCGCGGGCGTACTCCGGCGTCTGGAGCAGGCCGGGGACCACGGTGGTCTCCAGGGTGCGCATCGTGCTCGCCTGGGACTCCAGGCTGATGAAGTCGCGGTAGGCCGGGGGCAGTACGCCGCGGTACGGGTGCCACCAGTGCTGCCGGCCGCCGTCGTCCTCGGACCCCGCCAGGGCGAGGATGACCTCGCGCAGCTGGGTGTCGGCCACGCCGTAGACGTCCAGGAGTAACCGCACGTCACCGGGTTTCGCGCCGCTCGTCCCGGTCTCGATCCGGCTCACCTTCGACTGGTGCCAGCCCGCCAGCCGGGCCGCCTCGCCGCTGGTGATCCCCGCGTCCGTGCGCAGCGCGCGCAGTTCGGCGCCCAGTTTCCGGCGGCGCACCACGGGACCGTGCCGCATGGGCCAACTCCTTTACTCCTTATGAGTCGCCCAAAAAGGGTCTGGCGTCGCAGAGTTCACCGCTTCGAGCGACAGATATATGCATATCTTGGGGGATCGCCACCCTTCACCGGTGCGGTGATGGCAATCTGGCGACCAAGCACAGTCCGGGACCGTACTCGAACCGTCCGCTCCGTGTCGGGCCGCGGTCCCATCGGAAAGGGACGACGACGCCATGGCAGACCACCTGGAAGCATCCGTCACTCTGCCGAGCGATCCCGCCTCGGTGTCCGCCGCCCGGACCTACGTCGTCGGCACCCTCGCGGAGTGGGGGCTGGCCGCGGACACGGACGTCTCCGAGACCATTCGGCTCATCGTGTCCGAGCTGGCGACCAACGTCGTGCAGCACACCCTGGGCCAGTCGCCCACCTTTACGGTGGACCTGGCGCTGGACCGTGACGAACACCTGCGCATCGGCGTCACCGACAGCCATCCGCGGTTCCCCAAGCGGCTGCCCGCCGCCGTCCAGCAGGACAACGGCCGCGGCATGGTCATCATCCGCTGGCTCGCCGCGGAGTGCGGCGGGCGGCTGAGGGTCCGCCCCACCCGGGAGGGCGGCAAGACCGTCTCCGTCGAACTGCCCTGGACGACCCGGACCGCGCCGCTCCCGGCGACACCCCGGCCGAAGGGGCGGCGGTGACGCGCCGGCGGTACGGGACGCGGCGAGGCGCGTCCCGAGGTCCCGGGACGCGCCTCGGCGGCGCCGGTCGCTCCGAACCGGCGCCCCGGGCCGCTGCCGCCGCTGCCGGCCGCACGGCGGCCCGGGGCCGTAC
>NZ_JBQOUX010000063.1:0-44760 GCF_052216785.1 Streptomyces sp. JW3
GCGGCGAGCGCGATCCGGATCGCGCCGAGGAAGGTGCGCCGCTGCGAGCGCCTGGCCGGCAGCGGGAGCGGCAGCAGCCACGACCCCCAGTAGCGGCGCTCCCCGCTGTTGGACCGGCCGCCCGGAATGCTGCTGCGCAGCCACCGGCGCAGCAGCGGGGCCAGCCGCAGCCGCCGGCAGATGTCCGCCAGGTGCTCCCGGGCCAGGACGGCCATCGCCGCCCGCAGCCGCTCCGCCTCCTCGGGCGTGAGATGCGGATCGGGCGGCTGCGGGCGGGCGGCCCGTGAGTAGGCGATGGCCATGCGGTACGCCGTCTCGATGTGCTCCGACCACAGCCGCGTACAGCGCTGGTAGATCTTGATGGCCCGCTGGTACTGCTCCGGGTCGTCCGCGTGCATCAACTCGATGAGCGCCGCCTGGCCGTGCCGCACCAGCAGATTGCCCGGCGCGAACTCGACCGCCTGCTCGAAGGCGCGCAGAGCCTGCGTGTACTCACCGCCGAAGTCCCCCTCGCCGGTCCGGGCCCGGGTCTGGGTCCGCTGCTCGTACCTGCCCTCGCGGTAGTGGGCGAGGGCCTCCTCACCGGCCCCCCACCGCTCCCAGCGCGGGATGCGCCGCAGCATCTCCGGCTGGGAGCGCACCTTCGCCACGCAGTGCACGGCGATCCGCTCCAGCAGCCGCTCCTCGTCCTCCTCGGCGATGACGGTGGCCGCGATGATGCGGTTGCGGGGCACCCGTACGATGCGCACCGACACCCGGCGGGTCGTCCCGCTGGGCTCCAGCTCGTCGAGGTGCACCGCGTAACCGGGCGGACTGGACAGGGCGATGCGGATCACCGACTCGACCCAGCCCTGGGCCGGGTCGGAGGTCTGCGGGCGGCTGTCGGCGGTGGCCGTGGACGGACTGCCGGGGGCCAGGATGCTCTCGCCGCCGTGTTCCGTCAGATGCGCCGCGAGATGGGAGACGAGCGCGGCCGACGGCCGTCGCGCCCCGTCGGCCTGCTGCTCCGCGCCGTCCGGCACCAGGATCAGCGGCAGGATCCGCCCCCGGGCCCGCAGCCGGTGCACCAGCGCCGACAGACCGCGCACCACCGCGACGGTCAGGAGCACGGCGAGCGCCAGCAGGAACCACTGGGCCGCCGCGTGCAGTGCCCGTGCGAACGCGTCGTCCACTCCCATGCAGACGGCATATCCGGCCATGTGGCGGAATACACGCTTCAGGCGATTGCGGGGTCCCAGGGGCGAACGGGTACCGGCCGAAGGCTCGCCGCCGCCGCGGCACGCGCGCGCCGGCGCTCACGGCACCCGGCGCGGGACACCCGGCTCCACGGCCGGGTCCGGGCCGCTCTCCTCGCGGTAGAACTGCGGGGCCACCCCCGTCACCCTGCGGAACACCCGGCTGAAGTGCGACCGGTCGCGGAACCCCACCGCGCGGGCCACGCTCTGCACGCTGTCCGCACTGGTCCGCAGCCGTTCGGCCGCCCGGCGCACCCGCAGCCGGGTCAGGTACTCCCACATCGTCAGGCCGTAGCGCCGGTGGAAGAGTTTGCCGAGGTGGTCCTCGCTGACGCCGGCGGCCTGCGCCACCTGCCACCGGGAGACCGGCCGCCGGTAGTGCTCGTAGAGATAGACCAGCGCCTCGTCCAGCACGGCCCGCACCCGCGGCGGCAGCCGGCCGTCCCGGCCGGTCAGGCCCCGCACCAGCGTCGCCGCCTCGTGCGGCGCGAACACGTCCAGGTCCAGCAGGAGCAGCGCCGGATGCGGCCGGGCCCGCCGCGCGTCGGCCGCCGTGATCCCCTCGTGGCCCGCGACGACCGCCGGGCACAGCGCCCGGCCGCTCCCGTCGTGCAGCCGTTCCACCACGTCCAGGCCGTGCAGGTCGGCGAGGGAGGACTCCAGGACGACCAGCCGGGGCGTCTCCTCCGCGATCAGCGCGAGCACGGTCGCCGCGTCGGCCACCACCCGCGTGGGCCGGTCCGGCAGCGCCGCCTCCGCGATCCGGCGCAGCTCCTCCCGGGACTCCTGGGTGCGGCCCGCCACCACCACCGGTTCGGCCAGCCCGCTGGGCCGCAGCGCCCGCAGCGCGTCCCCCAGGTCGGTGCCGCGGGCGCCGAAGAGCACGAACGGCGTGTGCCGCAGGGCCGGATGGTCGTGCAGCCGCTGCACGGCCCGCCACTCCTCGGGCCGGTCCGGCCGCGCCTCCCACACCACCGCCCCCGGCCCGCGGTCCGCCGGGAACGGCACCGGGTCGTGGCCGCCGCCGGCCCGGTGCGCCCGCACTCCGAGCCGCCCGGCCGCGAGCCGTACGTCCTCGGTGACGTCCCCCGGCGTGACGACGAGCAGCGGGCCGGTGTCGGCCGGCGGCCGGTGCGCGTGCCCGTCGGGGGAGGGCAGGGGCAGTTCCAGGACGTACTCGACGCGGTCCGGGCCGCCGGCCGGGCGCAGCGAACCGCCGTGCATCATGGCCAGCCGGCGGGCCGTGGTCAGCCCGACGTCGAACCGGTGCGGCTCAGCGGCCGGGGCCGGCCCCGAGGGCACGGCGACGACCACCCGCACCCCGGCCGGCGACCAGCGCGCCGCCACCTCCACGATGCCGCCCCGGGCCCGGTCCGCGGCGGCGGTCAGCACGTTGCCGAGGATCTGCCGCAGCCGCGCGGCGTCGGCCGGCACCGACGGCAGCCGGGCCGGCAACTGGACCGACCAGCGCGGCCGCGCCGGCAGCCGGCGCCCGGCGGCGGCCTCGGCGCAGGCCCGCCGCAGCAGCGGCAGCGGATCGAGCAGCCGGCGGGTCAGCACCAGGTCCCCGGCCTCCGAGTGGGCGAGGTCGAGGAGGTTGGCGCTGAGGTGCAGCAGCCGGGCGGCGTCCCGGTGCACCTCGGTGAGGACCTCCGCCGGGTCGTCGCCGCCGCGCGCGAGCATCGCCTCCAGCGGGTCCCGCAGTTCGGCGACGACATGGGTGAGCAGCCGGGTCTGGAACCGGTTCGCCTGCTCGGCCGCGTCCCGGGCCCGGCGCACCTCGTCGAACAGCCCGATGCCCTTCAGCGCCGCGCTGATCTGGTCGCCCAGCTCCCGGTACAGCGCCCCGTCCTGGTCGGCGGCGGTCTCCCCGGCGGTGGCGTCGAACACGGCGAGACCGAGCTGCTGTTCCCCGATGTGCAGGGGCTCCAGGACCAGCCGGGAACGCCGGCCGCCGCCCGGCATCAGGCGGTCGGGCAGCAGCAGCGCGGCCGAGAACGGCGGACTGTCCAGCACCCCCGCGTGCCCGAGCCGCCGCCCCTCCGCCCGGGTCAGCAGCGGCCGGGCGATGCCGCGCACCGGCGCCGCCGCCCCGGGCGCGGTCTGCTCGTACAGCACGATCCGGCAGGCCGGTACGCCGGGCTGGGCGAGGTGGCGCTCCAGTACGTCGGAGAGCCCGCCGAGGTCGACCACCGTGGTCAGCGCGGTACCGAACTCCCGCAGCCGCCGGGCCCGTCCGGCCTGGGTCCAGCGGCCGTACTCCAGCAGCGCCCGGGACCGTTCCGCGACGATCAGCCGGGCCCGCCCGAACAGCGCCTCCGCCGGGCCGCGCAGCTCCACCGGGAGCGGATCGACCACGCCGAGCCGGGCCCGCTCCAGCGCCTGGTGCCAGCGCTCGGCCTCGGCCTGGGTCCGGGCCCGGCCCCGCAGCAGCCGCTCCACCAACGGCAGGAAACCGCCCGCGCCGTCGTCCGGCGGGCCTGGCTCCGGGGGCCGCGCGGTATCGGGTGGGGGGCTGGTACGGCGGGTTTGCGAGGTCCGGGTGCCGGTGCCCGCGTCGTGTTCTCGGGGGTCTGTCTCCGCGGCCCGTGCGGTGCCCGGTGGCGGGTCGGCGTGGTGGCTCCGGGTGCCGGTGCCCGCGCCGTCGTCCGGCGGGCCCGCCGCCGCGGCCCGTGCCGTCTCCGGCGCGAGGTCCGCGTGGAAGGCGGCCGCCAGCCGGCTGCCGGCGGACGGCGCCACCGCGTCCAGCGCCGCCCAGCCCCGCGGCTCGTCGGCCGCCCCGGCCGCCGCCCGCGGCCGCACCGCGTACCGCGCCGTCGGGTAGGGGCAGCCGCAGGAGCGGCGCGTGACCAGGGTGGCCGGGATGGTCGTACGGTCCGGGGGCCTGGTCCCCCGCAGCCGGGCCACCAGCGTGTCCACGGCCAGCGCGCCGAGTTCCGCGAACGGCAGCGCCACCGAGGTCAGCGGCGGGTCGCCCAGCCTGGCCTCCGGCGAGTCGTTGAAGCCGACCACGGCCACGTCCTCCGGCACCCGCACGCCCCGCCCGGTGAGCAGCCGCAGCGCGTCGGCGGCCAGCACGTCGCTGCACGCCAGCACCGCGTCGAAGTCCACCCCCGGCCGCAGCCCCCGCGCGTCCAGCAGCACCCGCATCGCCGAGGCGCCGCCCGCCGCGTCGAAGTCCACCGCCGCGCACACGTGTGTGGGCTCGAGGCCGACGCCGTGGTGGCGCAGCGCGTCGAGACAGGCGCGGTAGCGCTCCTCGGAGACCGGGTTGGCGACCGGACCGCGGATGCAGGCCGGCCGCCGGCAGCCGTGCCGGGCGACCAGGTGCCCGACCAGTTTGCGCATGCCCGCGTGGCTGTCCACGGACAGCACGTCCGCCTGGTCGCCCAGCGGCTGGTTGAGGCTGATCACCGGCAGGTGCGCCAGCCGCCGCAGCAACTGCCGGGCCCTGGCCCCCGAGGAGGGCAGGCCGATGGTGGAACTCCAGCAGACGACGCCGTCCAGCCGGGCCGGGCCGACCAGTTCGTACAGGGCGCTGCGCGGCACGCCGCCGCCGCGCAGGTCGCCGCCGGGGAAGCAGACCAGGCCGACGTCGTTGCGTTCGGCGGCGGCGCGGACCCCGGACCACAGGGTGGCGCCGACACCGAGGTGGATGTTGGCGGTGAGCAGCCCGATGGTGAGCGGCCGGCGCGGGCCGCCGTCCGCCGTGCCGTGCGGGTCCGCGGCCATCGGCGCTCCCTCGGTCGGCCCCGGCGGGACAGGGTGGAGAACCTAGACGAGCCGGTCGCACCCGGCAAGACAGGGGACGCGAGGAGACCGGAGGGTCTGCGGAGAGTTCCTGGAATGTCCTGGCACGGGGGCGGGACCGGTGGCGTGGGGTCCACCGGTCCTGCCCGGGTGCGGTGTGCGGCTCGTGGTGCGCGGGGGTCAGATCTTGCCGACGCCCGCCCCGGCGGTCACCGTCGCCTTGACGGAGGACGCCGACTGCGCGGTGTAGCTGTACGGGATCGAGGCCACGCTGCCACCGGTCTGCCCGGTACCGGAGCCGGTGAGGTAGTTGTTCTTCGCCACCAGCGAACCCTCGTCGGAGTCGCCCTCACCGAGGTGGTACGGGTCGTCGGTGTTCTCGAAGTAGTTGGCCTCCACCAGGACGCCCGCGTTCTCCGTGGACGCGACGCCGTAGGAGCCGATGTCGCTGAAGTAGTTGTTCAGCACGTGCACCGGGTTGCCGAAGCGGACCCGCGGGTTGCGCTGGTTGGTGCCGTCGAACCAGTTGTTGACGTAGGTCACCTTCAGCTTGCCGGTGTCCTCCGAGGAGTTGTCGTCGGAGTGGCCAAGGAGCATGTTCTTGTCCTGGTCGTGGGTGCGGTTCCAGGACACGGTGATGTTGGTCGAGGCCCGCTTGATGTCCACCGCGCCGTCGTAGGCGTCGGAGATGTCGTTGTGGTCGATCCAGACGTTGGTGGAGTACTGGACGTTGATCGCGTCGTCGTTGGACCCGGTGAACGTCAGGTTCTGGATGATGACGTTGTTCACGCTGGCCACGTTCAGACCGCTGCCGGTGATCTTCCCGGCGGTGCCGACGCCGACGATGGTCTTGTTGGAGGCGACCTTCGTCATCGACGACAGCGAGATCGTGCCGTTGACCCGCACGGTCTGGGTGGTACTGCTCTGTACGGCCGAGATGAAGGCGGAGGCGGTGGAGACGGTGACGGTGCCGCCGCCGGCGCCGCCGGTGGTGGCCGCGCCGAAGCCGACGGGAGTGGTGGCGGCCGCCGCCAGCGGCTTGGCCGGAGCGGAACCGCTCGCCGTACCGACGCCTGTCACGGCCATGACAACCGCGATCGCGGTGGCTCCGGCCAGGGTGAACCGTGCGCTCGTCCTGCGCATGTGGATCTCCGTCCGTGGGGGTTTTCCGGGAGGGGACGTACGGGGGGATGTGCTGTGGGGACGTGCTGTGGGGACGTGCTGTGGGGGTGCACCACCAAAGCCTCGCGGCCGGCTCTTGCCGAGGCTCACTGTGAGCGTAGGGAGAGTGCTGTGGACTATGACGTGCCCTGTGTGGACTATTGCGTTCCGTTCCGCCGCCGCGCACCCGACCGGATCGGGCACCGGATGTCGGGTCCGGACCGGGACCCGCTGCCTAGCGTGGAGCGCGCAACAGGAAGGAGGCCGGACGTGCTGGAGCGTCTCAACCAGGCCCTGGAGAGCGTCGAGCGCGGCCTCGACGGGGAGGTGGACGTGGCCGAGCTGGCCCGTACCGCCGCCACCTCGGAGTACCACCTGCGCCGGATGTTCTCGGCGCTGGCGGGCCTGCCGCTGTCGGAGTACGTACGCCGCCGCCGGCTGACCGTCGCGGGCGCCGAGGTGCTGGCCGGGCAGGCGTCCCTGCTGGAGATCGCGGTGCGCTACGGCTACGGCTCGGGCGAGGCGTTCGCCCGGGCGTTCCGCGCCATGCACGGCGTCGGTCCCGGCGAGGCCCGGCGGACCGGTGCCGCGCTCGTCTCCCAGCCCCGGCTGTCCTTCCGTCTCACCGTCGAAGGGAACAGCAGCATGCGCTACCGCGTGGTGGACCGGCCGGACTTCACCGTCGTCGGCCTCAAGGCCCGGGTGCCCCTGGTGCACCTGGGACCCAACCAGGCGATCATCGACTTCGTCCGCGGCATCGACCCCGGGCTGAGGGAGAGCCTGGCGAAACTGTCGGACCAGGAACCGCACGGCCCCGTCGCGGTCTGCGATGACCTCGACCCGAGCCGGGCCGAGGGCACCGAACTCGACTACTACCACGGGGTGATCACCTCGGCCGCCGCCCCCGAGGGCACCACGGCACTGCCCGTCCCGGCCGGCACCTGGGCGGTCTTCACCACCTCGGGACCGGCGCCGCACGCGGTCCAGGAACTGTGGCGGGACGTGTTCACCCAGTGGTTCCCGGCCAACCCGTACCGCGGCCGCCCCGGCCCCGAGATCCTGCGCACCCGGCTGTCCCCGGACGGCGCCGAGGCCGACGCCGAACTGTGGCTCCCGGTGGAACGGGAGGAGCGCTGAACCGGACACACCGCACCGGCCCCGGCCCGCACGGCGCCGGGGCCGGTGCGCGGTCCGGCGGGTCAGGAGGCGATGAAGTCCGCGATCTGGCCCAGGACGACCGTGTCGGCCAGGTAGCCGATGTGGGTCTGGCAGAGCACGTTGTGGTTGGTCGCGCCGCTCAGCTTGGTGCTGGTGTACGGGATGATGACGCCGTCGCACGCCGAGTACCAGGTGGCGTACTCGGTGTCGCCCGGCGTCTCGTCGCCCGAGGTGAGCTGGCCTATGAACGAGGACCCCGGATACGTCTGCTGGCAGGTCGTGTAGATCAGACAGGCCCCGGCGTACGTGGTGCCGTGGTTGGCGTCGGCGATCGAGGCGAGGTGGCTGACGCTGCGGTGGCCGCCCAGCACCTTCAGGTAGTACTGGCTGACCAGGCCGCCCATCGAGTGGTTGACGATCGCCACCTTGCTCGCGCCGGTACGGGACTTGACGGTGTTGACGTAGGAGGCGAGGCCCTGCGCGTTGGTGACGTTGTTGCCGTACGAGTCGTACTCGTAGGCGAACAGATGGGAGCTGGACCAGCCGTTGAGGCGGAAGACGCTCATGGCGGTGACCCAGTTGGAGGCGTTGCCGGTGTAACCGTGCACGAAGACGACCGGGCTGCTCGTCGACAGCGGCTGTGCGGCGGCGGCCGGCGCGGCCGGGGCCGCGGTGTCGGCCTCGGCGGCCGCCGAGGCCGGGGAGAACAGGGTGAGCGCGGCGGTGGCGGCCACGAGCACGCCGAGGAGCCGACGTGGGGAGCGACGACGCATGGACCCTCCTGACGAGGATGCGGGGGAGCGGGTGCCTGACCCGGTCCAGCGTCGTGGCGTGCGGTGCGGGTGCCGTCGGTGAAATCACCGGTGATCCAGGGGGGCCGGGGGCCGGCCCCGCACCGTGCGGTGGTCGCTACTCCTCTGCGGGCGGGGTGTCCCCGGTCCGCTCGGGCGCGGCGAGCCGGTCGAGCGCGTCGCTGAGGGTGAGGCCGGCGTCGTCCTTGCTGTCGTACCACCGCTCCAGCGTGGTGGCCGCCGCCCGCAGCAACTGGGGCGGCAGCCCGGCCGCTTCAAGGGTGTCGGCGATCTCGTCCATCTCCGGACCCCAGCGCCAGGCCCGGGCCGCCGCCGAGGCCACCTGCTCCGGCTCGGCCAGATACGTGTCCGAGCGGCGGCGGGCGATCTCCCGCAGTTCCCCCTCCACGCCGTGCTCGTGGGCCAGCGCGTAGGACAGGCCGACCAGCACCCGGCTGACCTTCTGGAAACCGGCGTAGGCGAGCTTCAGCGACGACGCCTGTCCGACCCGGGGCCCCAGCACCTCGGCGCGCACGGCGGTGCCGTCGAACAGCCGGGCCACCGCCGTGGTCTGCGGTTCCGGTCCGGACAGGTACAGCGTCGGCCGGCTGCCGCCCACCGGCGGGGCGCCGATCACCCCGCCGTCCACCACGGTGGCGGGCGGCGGGAACAGGGCGGCGATCCGCGCGGTGCGCTCCGGGTTGACGGCGTTCGCCTCCACGTACACGCCGGTGAAACCGAGTCCGGCGATCTCGCGGGCCTGGTCCTCGGCGGCGGCCGGCGGGCACAGGCTGATCACGACGTCGGCGCGGTCGGCCAGTTCGCGCAGGGTGGGCACCGGCTGGAGGCCGAACCGTGCGGCGCGCTGCGCGCTGGCCGGGCTGCGGCCGTCCGTGCACCACAGGACGGTGGCGGCGCCCGCCGCCGCGCAGGCGGCGACGGCGGCGCCCATGCTGCCGGGGTGGAGGATGCCTACGACGGGCTGCTGGTGGGGCACGGTGCTACTCCTGGGAGTGGGCGAGCAGGTGGCCGACGGCCTCGGTGACGTCGTCGACGCTGTGGTGGGGCGCGGTCAGGCCGTCCGGCCAGGGGCGGCCGCGTACCCAGATGGCACGCAGACCGGCCGCCGCGCCGCCGGCGATGTCGGTCTCCGGGTTGTCCCCGGTCATCCAGTCGCCGGCGGACAGCTGGGTGCCGCAGCGGGCCGCGGCCAGTTCGAACAGCCGCGGGTCCGGCTTGCGGACGTCGATGTCGCCGGAGGCGGCGATGCCGTCGACCAGTTCGGCGAGGCCGGTGGCGCGCAGCTTGGCGCGCTGGATGTCACTGGCCCCGTTGGTGGCCACGCCGACGCTCCAGCCGGCCTCCTTCAGCGCGGCCAGGCTGTCCAGGACGGCGGGGCGGCAGGTGACCGCGGACGCCATCCGGTCGACGTAGACGCGCCACAGATGGCCGGGATCCTCGCCGACGCCGAAGACCTCCCGCAGCCGGACGAAGTCCTCGCGGTCGGCGGTGTCGGCGAGTTCGGTCCGCAGCCACCGCTCGATCTCCGGTCCGTAGGCGTGGTCGTGGACCAGATCGGCTATCGCGTCCGCGACGGCGGCACGGCGGTCGACCAGGGTGCCGTCCAGGTCGAAGAGGGCGAGGCGCATGGCACCGACCTTAACCTCAGCGCCCCGCCGCCCTCTTCGGGCGCCCGCGCGGGCGGGCCGGGTCAGCCGGTGGTGGCCAGCCCGACGGCGAGGACCGCCAGCACCCCCACGGGCTGGAACGACGCCCGGTTGAACACCGCCAGGGCGAGCGGCGGTTCCGGGCGGCGCAGCAGGGCCAGGCCCGGCCGGACCAGGGTGGCGGCCGTGACCAGCACCGTGCCGACCAGCCCCGGCGGGCCGAAGGAGCCCAGCGCCACCCAGGCCAGGGCGCAGCTCGCCGCGCCGGCCACGAGGAGGAACCCGCAGGCCGTCGCGGCGCCGGCCCGGGGCCCGTGGACCACGGGCAGGGTCCGGACGCCGAGGTGGCGGTCCTCGTCGAGGTCGGCGAGGTCGTTGGGGATGTTGCGGCCGCCGATCTCCCACGCTGCCATCCACACCAGGAACAGACCCAGCCGCAGCGGGTCGACGACGGTGGACACCGTGAACCAGCCGACCGAGCCGCCGACCGCCACCATCACCCCGCTGACCAGGAACTTGTACGGGGTCACGGTGGCCAGCCGGCAGTAGAGCACCTGGAGCAGGGCGGCCACGGCGAACAGTGCCACGCACACCCAGCTGAGCAGCGCGGTGATGACGACGGCGACCAGACCGAGGCCGCCGATCCAGGCGAGGGCGGCCCGCCGGGACAGCCGCCCCCGGGCCAGCGGATGCCGGCCGCCGACGCCGTCGAGGTCGGTCCCCTCGTAGGGGCGCGGATGCGCGAAGCGCCGCCGGTCCATGTCGATGTCGAGCAGGTCGTTGAGGGCGAAGACGGCGAAGAAGCCGGCGAACGCGGCGAGCGCGGCGGCCGCGAGCCGCTGCGGTGCGGGACGGTCGTCGGCGATCAGCGCCGCGATCAGCGGCTGGGCGACACTCAGGGTGGCCTGGGTGCCGCGGGAGAACGCGAAGAGGGCCTTGGCCGGTGCGGCCACGAAGGTCATGGGAGACGTCCTGGGGTGAGGGGCGGGGGAGCGGCCGCGCGGTCGGCACGGCACACGGGACGGAGACCTGCCACCCCGCTCAGGCCGAGGGGACACCGGATGATGCGGGCCGGTCCCGGGTGGCCACCACCACCAGGTATCCCGGCGGGACGAACCGCGTGCGCACCGCCACGGCCGGCGTGCACGCGGCGGCCAGCGCGTGCAGCGCCTTCGCGCTGTAGAGCTTGCGCAGACTGATCAGCCCGTCGTGCAGATGCGGCCGGCCGCCGGTCAGCCAGAGCAGCGGCGCGACGGCGAGATAGGCGGGGTGGCGCCAGCCGTCGATGATCAGCAGCCGCCGTGCGGCGCGGGTGCCCTCCGCCAGCAGGGCCACCACCCCCGGCGCCGGCAGGTGGTGCAGCGACATGGTCAGCACCGCCACGTCGAAGGCGCCGTCCGGAGCCTCGATCGACGTGGCGTCCAGCACCGCGGGCGTCACCCGGGGGTGCGCGCCCAGCGGTCCGCGGCGGATCAGGCCGACCACGTCGGGGTCGATGTCGCTCACGGTGACCCGGGCCGCGGGGTGCCGGTCGACGAGATGACGGGTGAGCCGGCCCAGTCCCGCGCCCAGTTCGAGGACGGCCGGAGCGGGGACGTCACGGGCCTGGGCGAGGGTCAGCCGGCAGAAGGACCGGTAGCCGCCGGTCAGCCGGTGGAACCGGTCCAGCCCGCGCAGCGCCCGCCGGCCCTGGTCAGGGGTGTCGGGCCGGTCGATGTACTCCGCGCGGCCGGTTTCGAACCTGCGGTCCCAGCGGGCCGCGTCAGGGCCGCCCCGGGGCATGTCGGCGATCATCGGACTCCGAGTCGGTCGCGGTACGGCCGGGGCCGCCGGGCACGGCGTTCGGCCCTCTGCGTCACCAACGACCGGCCGCCGCATCCGGCACCGGGCGAAACCGGATACGGCGCTCTCGCCGTCCCGGCCCCGGGGCGCTCAGGGCGTCACGAAGACGAGGTCCAGGTGATGGCGCAGCACGGCGGCCGCCGACTCCGCGCTGCGCTGGCCGACCAGCACCCCCGTGCCGAGCCCGGCGGACATGGCGAGCAGACCGGCCGCCTCCTGCCGGGGGTCCGCGTCCGGACGGAGCAGGCCGTCCTCCCGCGCCCGGCGCAGCAGCCCGGCGAGCGCGTCCTCCGCGGCGTCGGGGTCCTTGACGAAGGGCTGGGCGGCCAGCGCCCGGTCCTTCACGGCCAGCACGGCGTACGAGGTGTAGACGTAGTGGAAGGTACGGCTCTCCTCGTCCGTGGGCAGGGCCGCCAGCAGCAGCGCCTCTACGCCGGCCCGCGGCCCGGGGTTCCGCCCGGCCTGCGCGAACCGGGCGGCGACCCGCTCCCGGAACCGCGCGGTCAGCTGCTCGAGGCCGAAGAGCAGCAGCTTCTCCTTGGTCTCGAAGTAGTACTGCACCAGCCGCAGCGACACGCCCGCCTCGGCCGCCACGTCGCGCATCCCCACCGCGTGCAGCCCCTCGCGCCCGGCGACCCGCACCAGCGCCCGGCCGATCTGGGCACGCCGCTCCGCGTGGTCCACGTGCTTGGGCATCGCCGTCTCTTCCGCTCGTCGCTCGTCGTCCGCGCCGCTACGTCACCGCGGGCCGAGATGATGATACAGCCGTACCATTTTGCTGGTACGGTCGTATCACAACGCACTCGAACCCCGGAGGTGCCCGTGTCCCGGACCGCAGCCCGTCCGCAACCGACCGTCGGCCGCTACCTGGACGATGCCCGGCGGGAGCGTTACTTCGCGGCCTGCGACGCGGTCTACGCCCTGGGCGCGCCCGCGCTGGCCGAGCACCGGGTGGAGACCGCCGCCGGCACCACGCACGTCTACCGGTACGGCCCCGACGACCCCGCAGCCGCGTCCCGCACCCCCGTCGTCCTGGTGCACGGCGCGGGTTCCTGCTCCGCCATGTGGTACCCCAACACGCCCGCGCTCAGCGCCCAACGCCCCGTCTACGCGGTGGACACCCCGGGCGATCCCGGGCGCAGTGTCCAGCGGGCACCGATCCACCGGCCCGAGGACGCCGCGCGCTGGCTGGCGGAGACCCTCGCGGGGCTGGGACTGGACCGGGTGCACCTCGTCGGCAGCTCCTACGGCGGCTGGCTCGCCCTCAACCAGGCGCACCGCGCTCCGGGCCGGCTCGCGTCGGTCACCCTGCTCGACCCCGGCGGACTGGAGAAGGTGGGAGCGCGCTTCTTCCTCTGGATCTTCGCGGGCCTGTTCGCGACCTTCGCGCCCCGGGCGCTGCGGCCGCGGCTCGCGGCCTGGCTGGACCAGCCGGTCCTGGTGGTGCCGGAGCTGCGGGCGATGATCCGGGCGGCCGGCCGCGCCTACCGCGTCCGCCGCCCCGCGCCCCTGCCGCTGACCGAGCACGAACTGTCCGCCGTCCGGGTCCCGCTCTACCTGGTGCTCGGCGAGCGCAGCCTGCTCGTGCGTCCGCGGCGGCAGGCCGAGCGGGTGCCCCGGCTGGTGCCGGACGCCCGCGCCGAGATCGTGCCCGGCACCGGCCACGGCCCCCAGATCGACCACGCGGACACGGTCAACCGCCGCATGCTGGACTTCATGGACGCCGTCGGCTGAGGCACGGACCGGGCCCGCGCCTCAGCCGGTGCGGTGACCGGTCAGTCGGTGCCGGACTCCATCGCCGCGCGGTCCAGCAGTTCGTCCGCGCCGGAGACCTCACCGCGGGAGGCGATCGCCTCGGCGCCGCCCTCCGGCATGGTGCCGATCAGACCGGTCGCGGCCGCCTGGGCCGCGCCGATGGCCGGATTGGCGGTGCCGATCAGACCGATCCCGGCGTACTGCTCCAGCTTGGCCCGGGAGTCGGCGATGTCCAGGTTGCGCATGGTGAGCTGGCCGATCCGGTCCACCGGGCCGAACGCCGAGTCCTCGGTGCGCTCCATGGACAGCTTGTCCGGGTGGTAGCTGAACGCCGGGCCCGTGGTGTCGAGGATCGAGTAGTCCTCGCCGCGCCGCAGCCGCAGGGTCACCTCGCCGGTGACGGCCGCGCCGACCCAGCGCTGGAGCGACTCGCGCACCATCAGCGCCTGCGGGTCCAGCCAGCGGCCCTCGTACATCAGCCGGCCCAGCCGCCGGCCCTCGGTGTGGTAGTGGGCGAGGGTGTCCTCGTTGTGGATCGCGTTGACCAGCCGCTCGTACGCCGCGTGCAGCAGCGCCATGCCCGGTGCCTCGTAGATGCCGCGGCTCTTGGCCTCGATGATCCGGTTCTCGATCTGGTCCGACATGCCGAGGCCGTGCCGGCCGCCGATGGCGTTGGCCTCCATCACCAGGTCGACGGCGGAGGCGAACTCCTTGCCGTTGACGGTGACCGGGCGGCCCTGCTCGAAGCCGATCGTCACGTCCTCGGTGGCGATCTCGACCGACGGGTCCCAGAACCGCACGCCCATGATCGGCTCGACGGTCTCCACGCCGGTGTCCAGGTGCTCCAGGGTCTTCGCCTCGTGGGTGGCGCCCCAGATGTTGGCGTCGGTGGAGTACGCCTTCTCCGTGCTGTCGCGGTAGGGCAGGTCGTGCGCGACCAGCCACTCCGACATCTCCTTGCGGCCGCCCAGCTCGGTCACGAAGTCCGCGTCCAGCCACGGCTTGTAGATCCGCAGGTTCGGGTTGGCCAGCAGGCCGTACCGGTAGAACCGCTCGATGTCGTTGCCCTTGAACGTCGAGCCGTCGCCCCAGATCTGCACGTCGTCCTCGAGCATCGCCCGCACCAGGAGGGTGCCGGTGACGGCGCGGCCGAGCGGCGTGGTGTTGAAGTACGCCCGCCCGCCCGAGCGGATGTGGAACGCGCCGCAGGCGAGCGCGGCCAGGCCCTCCTCGACGAGCGCCGCGCGGCAGTCGACCAGCCGCGCGACCTCGGCGCCGTAGCTCTTGGCGCGGCCCGGCACCGACGCGATGTCGGGTTCGTCGTACTGGCCGATGTCGGCGGTGTAGGTGCACGGGACGGCACCCTTGTCGCGCATCCAGGCGACCGCGACCGAGGTGTCGAGGCCGCCGGAGAAGGCGATGCCGACGCGCTCGCCGGCCGGGAGGGAAGTGAGGACCTTGGACATGGATTGATTATGCAGGGCAACGTATGAACATGCAAAGTCGCCCTTGTCAGGGCGCCGGCCCGGCCCGCCGGCCCGCCGGGTCCGTCCGCCGCCCGTTACTCTGCATGCTCATGATGCGTGCCTGGTTTCTGCCGCTCCTGCTGGCACTGTGCGGTTCGGTGGTCGCGGCGGGGATGATCCTCGCGGGGGATGCCGGGGCAGCCGCCGGGCTCCTGGTGATGTTCCTGATCCTGGCGGGTTCCCACTCGCCGCTGTTCTTCCCCCGGTCGACCGGCGCGGCGCAGGCTCGGCTGCGCAGCGCGGCTGACGGCCGACCGGTGGTCTACTGGCGGTCCGGCTGTAAATACTGCATGCGGCTGCGGATCCGGCTGGGCCGGGACGCCCGCCGGCTGCACTGGGTCGACATCTGGCGCGACCCGGCGGCGGCAGCGGCGGTACGCGCGGTCAACGACGGGAACGAGACCGTGCCGACGGTCGTCGTGGCGGGCCGCTCCTACGTCAACCCCGATCCGGAGTGGGTGCGCCGGCAGCTACCGGAGCTTCCCAGCCGAACCCGTCCGGGTCGGTGAAGGACCGGCCGGTGCCGCCGAGCACGATCCGGTGCGAGCCGCCGCCCTCCTCGGGCACGCCGGCGATCTTGGCCAGGCCCCGGCGTTTGTAGAGGGCCAGTTGGACGGGGCTGGACGGGTCGGCGGCGAACTCGACGTACTTGCCGCCGAAGCTCTTCGCCACGGTCAGGCCCTGCTCGGCGTAGAACCGTTTGCTCGCCTTCACGTCCTCGACACCCAGCAGGAGGACGAGCGCGCCGATCTCCCGGGAGACCGGTCCGGTGTCCTTCTTCGCCGAGGTCGCCAGTTTCCAGATGGTGCCGTCCGGGGCCTGGACCACGGAGCCATAGCCCCACAGGGACTTCTCGGCCGGCTGGAGCGGGGTGGCGCCGGCGTCGAGCGCGGAGCGGGTGAAGCCGGCCACGTCGGCCGGCTGGGCCACGGTGATCGACATGGCGAAGCCGCGGAAGCCCGTCGTCGGCGCCTGGGAGGGCCGCAGACCGATCCGGGGGCCCAGTCCGAACGCGGCGGCGTAGAACTGCTCGGCGGCCGTGCGGTCGGCCACCTCGAGGGTGACGGATGCGAGTGAAGTCATGCCGTTCACGCTAGGCGCGGCGGGGTCAGCACGGCTTCTCGAAAACTGACCGATGCCGGGCCGCCGTCCAGGGCTTCCGTTTCCAGCAGCCACAGCTCGTTGCGGCCGGCCCGCAGCACCGGGCCGGGCACGTACAGGGAGGTCTGCGGGCCGGTCGACCAGTAGCGGCCGAGGCAGAAGCCGTTGAGCCAGGCGACACCCCGGCCCGCGCCCGGCAGCTCCAGTACGGCGTCCCCGGGGGCCGGAAGGTCGAGGACGCCCCGGTAGAGGCCGGGGCCGCCGCCGGACGGCGGGCGGAACGGCAGGGCCGCGACGGCCGCCGTGCCGTCGAAGGCGTCCAGCCGCAGGGCGCGTGCGCTCACCCCGTGCAGATACTGCCGCTCGTGCAGGATGCCGCCGGTCAGGCCCTTGGGCTCGCCCAGCCGGGGCCCGTAGTTGACGCGGCCGAGGGACTCCACCCGGATCTCGACCGCGGCGGGGCCCGGCACGGGGGTGCCCGGCGCGACGCGGACGCCGTCCACGGTCAGCCGGACCGCGTCCCGCGCGCCGGGGAGGGTCAGCGGCAGCGCCGGGCGGGGTCCGGGCAGCCGGGCCCGGTAGCGGACCAGGCCCCGGTCGACGTCCAGTTCCTCGAAGGTGGGGGCGGTGCCGAAGACGCGCTCCGGACCGCCCAGGGTGTCGATCACCTCGTCCAGCGGCACCCAGGCGTCCAGGACGGCGGTGGCGGGCGCGGCGAGCACCGGCGGCGGGGCGGGCAGGTCCGGCGGCGGGGTCTCGGCGTACTCGGCGAGCACCTCGCGGAAGAGCCAGAACTTCTCGGTGGGCCGGCCGCTCTCGTCGATCGGGGCGTCGTAGTCGTAGGAGGTCACCGTGGGCCGGAAGTCCCCGTCGTGCAGGTCGCCGGTGCGGTTGGCGCCCGCCCAGCCGCCGAAGCTGGTGCCGCCGTGCGCCATGTAGACGTTCACCGAGCCGCCGTGCTCCAGCACCGCCCGCAGCTCGGCCGCCGCGTCACCGGCGTCCCGCGGCGCGGACGTCTCGCCCCAGTGCGCGAACCAGCCGCACCAGAACTCCATGCACATCAGCGGACCGGCCGGCTGGTGCCGGCGCAGGGCCGCGAAGGCCCCGGCGGCGTCCGAGCCGAAGTTCACGGTCGCCAGGACACCCGGCAGCGAACCCCCGGTGAGCATGTGGTCCTCCGGCCCGTCGGAGGTGAACAGCGGCACCGTCACCCCCGACTCCCGCAGCAGCGCGGCCAGTTCGCGCAGGTACTCCCGGTCCGAGCCGTAACTGCCGTACTCGTTCTCCACCTGCACCATCAGCACCGGCCCGCCCCGGTCCGCCTGCCGCTCCACCACCTGCGGCAGCAGCCGGGCGAACCAGCGCCGCACCGGTTCCAGGTACGCCGGGTCCCGGGTGCGCAGCCGGCCGCCCACCGCGCCGGTCAGCCAGTGCGGCAGGCCGCCGTTCTCCCACTCGGCGCAGATGTAGGGCCCCGGCCGCACCAGCGCCCACAGCCCCGCCGCCCGCGCCGCGTCCAGGAACCGGCCCAGCGCCTCCGGGTCCCGGTAGCGGCCCGGCGACGGCTCGTGCAGGTTCCACGGCACGTATGTCTCCACGCAGTTGAGGCCCATCGCGCGGAGCATGCCGAGCCGGTGCGGCCACTGGTCCTCGTGCACCCGGAAGTAGTGCAGGGCGCCGGACAGCAGCCGCACCGGCCGCCCGGCCAGCTCGAAACCGTCGTCGGTCACCGCGAAGGCGGGCGTGGGTGATGCGTTCATCGGGACGGGTCCTCGGGGGTGTGCGTACGGGGGGCTCAGTCGACGTCCGGGTAGGCGGTGTCCACCCGCAGTCCGTCGATCCGGTGGACGGCGTCGCTCTCGGGGGTGTCCCGGTCGTAGACGCCCCACTTGGGTTCGTTCGCGCTGTCCCAGGTGCGGGCCGCGTACCGGGTGGAGCCGTCGGCGAAGGTCTGCGGTACGCCGTCGGCGTACAGCTCGACCCAGCCGGCCGCCGCCGACGCCGAGGTGTGGATGCCGAGGGCGTAGCGCCGCCACTGCCCGGCCGCGACCGGCGCCGACCAGATCAGGTGCCAGGTGGCGGCGGTGTCCACGTGGAAGAGCCGCGTGGAGCCGTTCTTCACCGTCATGATCAGGGGGTAGTTCTGCTGCGCGTTCGGGTACGACTTCCACTGCCAGACCACGAAGTCGCCGGTCACCGTGGACAGCTGGGACTCCCAGCCGAGCCAGTAGGTGGCGTCCGGCGCGAACGCGTACCGGGTGCCGCCCACCGCGATGCCCCGGCTCTCGCAGCGGATGAGACCGCTCGGCTTGGTGTAGCGGAAGATCGTGCCGTGCCCGTCCTGGTTGGCGGCGGTGACCAGGCTGCCGGGCGCCTCGCACTCCACGCTGCCGAACACCCCCGTGCCGCCGGCCGCGTCGCCGTCCCAGAGCGTGGCGGCGTGCGCCGGGGTGGCGGGCACCGCGAGACAGAGCAGCCCGGTCAGCAGAGCGGCGGCGCGCCGCGTCCGGGCGCTCACGCCGTCCTCACCAGCGTCTGCTGGGTGGCGCCCGCCTCGGCGGTGAGATCGCCGAAGGTCAGGGTCAGCTCCCGGCCGGGTACCGCCGCCTGGACCGTGCCGGGCCGGGAGACGACCGAGGTGACCCGGTGCTCCCAGGTGACGGTGAGCGCGGTGAGCGCACGGGCCGGATCGGCGACGCACACCGTGGCGGTGCCGCCCTGCCCGTGCCGGACCAGCACCGAGCAGGGCGCGCTCACGGTCAGGCCGCAGGCCGTGCCCGCGGCCCAGAAATTGACGGCGGTGACACCGAGGGCGGGCACCTGGACGCCCTGCGCCTCGGGCGTGTTGACCAGGGTGCGCAGCAGGCTCCGGGCACCGGCCGCGCGGGAGGCGGTACGGGTGGCACTGGCACCGGGCAGCAGGACGTACGCGTAGGAGGCGTCGGCCGGGTCGGTGCCGTGGTCGACGTACAGGGTGAGGTAGTGGTCGGTGAGCGGCTCGGTGGACGCACCGGTCCGGATGTCGCTCCAGCGGCCGGTGCGCTCCTCGCGCAGCGCGGTGACCTGGCCGCCCGCCGGGAAGACGTACCCGCCGTGACCGGCGAGGTGCGCCCAGCCGGGGTCCGTCAGCGTCCGGGGCCGGCCGGGCTCGCCGGGCATGCGGCGGCCGTCCACGGTCAGGGTCTCGGCGCCGTCCGGGCCCAGCCGGCGGTTGTCGACGACCGTGTCGACGGGCGTGCCGTCGGAGGCGGTGATCCCCGCGCCCAGGCAGACGATCCCCTCGTCCAGGAAGAACCAGGACTTGCGGGCCTGAAGCGTCGAGGACAGCCCCTTGAGGTGCTGGCCGACCGCCGCGTACGTACCGTCCGTGGTGCCGCCCACCCACCGCACGGCCGGCCGCTCGGCCCCCCACTGGCCGCCCTCGCCGTCGGCGAGCGGCTTGCGCGAGACGGTGGTGCCGGGCAGCCGGTACGGGTCGACGGTCGCCCAGAACCCCTCCGAGTACTGCTCGTTGCCGAAGTCGTCGCCCCACCACGACAGCCAGCCGGCCCCGGTGTGCCAGCCGCGCAGGTTCTCCCCGTTGCCCCACTCGTAGTGCGCGATCCGCTCCGAGGCCATCGCCAGACAGGCCGCCCAGCCCTTGCGGCGGTGCACCGCGCGGTCCTGGGACGGGAAGAGCCGGTGCGCCACGGGTTCGGGCAGCGGCTTGACGGCGGTGTCGGCCACCACTTCCTGGAGCTGGGCCAGCTTGTAGACGCCCAGCATGGGATCGGTGTGCGGCGCGCTGAAGTACGCCCGCTGGATCCAGCCCTTGGCCAGCGCCCGCCAGCGGGCGTTCTGCTCGGCGCTCGCCGCCCGGCCGAGCGCCACGATCGAGGCGATGACCGAGTGGCCGCGCAGATGGTCGTCGTTGGCCCCGGCGGAGGCGCCCGGCGGCACGCCCCGGGAGATCGCCCGGCCCGAGACGGCGTCCATGCACAGCCCGTTGTAGAGGAACGGCGCCCAGGCCCGCTCCACCGCGTCGAAGTAGTTCTCCCGGGCCGGGTCGGTGATCTCCCAGGACGACCCCGCCAGCAGCGCGAACAGCAGGCTGAGCCCGGTGAACAGGTCGGCGCCGTAGGACCCGGCGTAGGGCACCCAGGTGTGCTGCACGAAGGAGCCGTCCCGGTAGAGCCCGTCGCCGGAGGTGACGTACGGGAAGACGGGGGAGAGGGCCTGGGCGGCCACCGTGAGCCGGCCCGCGTCGTCGCCGACCAGACCGCTCAGCGCGATGGTGCGGCACAGGTCGACCCGGTTGGCGCCGGTGGAGGTGCCCGTGTACGACGCCACCGCGCTGTCCGGTACGAACGCGCCGACCGCCGCCGTGATCGCGGCCCGCAGCTCGTCGTCGACGTGGTCGTGCAGGATGATCGCCGCGTCCAGCAGCGCCTGCGGGCCGCCGATCTGCCAGTTGTACCAGTTGCCGTACCGGGCCCGGCCCGCGTGGTAGACGTCGGTGACCACGTGGCGCAGACCGGCCACGACGTCCTGGGCGAAGGCGGCGTCGCCGGTGAGACCGGTGCCGGGCTGCGCGTACGCCTCGGCCATCGACCGCAGCCGCTGGAAGGTGAGCTGGATCTGCGCCGAGTAGGTGTAGGAGGCGGTGTCGGTGTCGGGTTCCGGGTCCAGCCAGACCAGCTCCGGCCACAGGGAGCCGGCCGTCGGGCTCATGGCGGCGCGCCAGGCCGTGGCGCTGCTGCCCAGCTGGGCCAGTTTCGAGGCGAACGGCTCGGCGGTGGGGCTGAAACCGGAGCCGAGGATCAGCCCGCGCCAGGTGTCCCGCAGCCGGCCGAACTCATCGGTGGCAGCCGCGGCGTGGGCGGTGCCGCTCGCCGTCGTGACCGAGACGGCTCCGGCCAGACCGAACGCGGCGGCAACACCGCCCGTCGCCTTGACGAAGCCACGGCGGGACCAGGATGTCGGCATGGTGTCTCCAGAGGCGGAGGGGAGGGAGGGGAAGCGGGTGGGTGGGTTTCTAGCACGAGATGAACAAGATGCTCAATACGTAAGCTACGAAAAAGTCGACAGAATCGATCACTAGAGTACGGTGGAACGCGCAAGAACCGGGGGATCACCAGGAGGACGACGGATGCGGTCGCATGTCAATCAGCGCCACGAACGGGTGCTGGAGATCGTGCGCAGGCGAGGCAGTCTGCGAGTCACGGAACTGGCGGAGGAACTCGCGGTCTCCGCGGTCACGGTGCGGCGCGACGTCGAGACGCTGGCCGGACAGGGACGGCTGACCAGGCTGCACGGCTCGGTCTCCTGGCCGCGGCCCGCGCCGGGCCCCGGATCCGCCGGACCCGGGCCCGGGCCCGCGCCCGCCGGATCCGGACCTGCCGGATCCGGACCTGCCGGGGCCGGCCCCACGGGATTCGGTCCCACGGGATTCGGCCCCACGGGATTCGGGCCCGCGGGTATCGGGCCCGCGGGATCCGCCCGGATCGGTGACCCCGCGGCCGCGGCGGCGCCGGCCGCCGCACCCGCCGGGACGGTGCTCGGCATGGTGGTGCCCAGCATGGAGCACTACTTCGCCGAACTGGTCCGGGGCGCCCAGGACGCCATCACCGCCCGCGGCGGCCGGCTGGTGCTCGGGATCGCGCACTGGCGGTCCGAGGAGGACACCGCGCAGATCGGCCGGATGCTCGACGCGGGGGTCGACGGCCTGCTGCTGCAGCCCAGTTGGGAGCGCGGAGTGCCGAGCCCCGAGCAGGAGGAACAGGTGCTGGCGCTCGGCGTCCCGGCGGTCCTGGTGGACCGGCGGGTCCCGCTCGGCGGACGGCTGGCCGGACTGGACAGCGCGCGTTCCGACCATGTCCTCGGCGGTGCCGCGGCCGTCCACCACCTGGCCGGTCTCGGCCACCGCAGGATGTCGCTGCTCGCCCAGGACAACCCGACGTCGCCGCAGGTCCGCGAGGGCTACCAGGCCGCCGTGACGGCCCGCGGCCTGCCCGCGCTCACCCCTGTGAGCGTCGACCCGGAGGACCCGCGCAGCCTGGACGCCGCCGCGCGCCTGCTGTACCGGGCGGTGCTCGACGACGGGGTGACCGCAGCGATCGTGCACAACGACCAGACCGCGATCGGCGTGGCGCAACGCCTGCGCGAGCGCGGGCTGTCCATCCCGGACGACGTGTCCCTGGTGGCGTACGAGGACGAGATGGCGGCGCTGGCCGACGTACCGCTCACCGCGGTGGCGCCGCCGCGGCAGGCGGTGGGGGAGACCGCCGTGGAACTGATGCTGGCGCGGCTCGGCGAAGGCGGGAGCGGCCGTTCGACCGCCCCCAGCCGGCATGTCTCGCTCGTACCCCGGCTGACGGTACGGGCCTCCAGCGCGCCGCCCGCGCACTGAGCGCATCGACCGAACCCGCACGCACCCGTACCGAACGCGCACCGAAGCTGATTGTTGTGATCGAATTGTTCATTCGCTCTTGACGGGCGATCGTTCTGGCCGAAAGATGACCGCATTCTCATCGCTCATCTCGCTTCGTTCATCGAGGAGCCAGTGCCATGAACCCTCTCGCCCGCAGATCCCGCATGCCCCGCGCGGCCCGTCGCGCCGTCGCCGGCTGCCTCGCCCTTCTCGCCACCGCCACCGCCACCGCCTGCGGCGGCGGGGACGGCGGCACCTCCGGCGCGGCGGACGGGAAGCCGGTCACCCTCACCATGTGGTCGTGGATGGTCGGCACCCAGGACGTCGTCGCCAAGTTCAACGCCACCCACAAGGACGTCCAGGTCGAGTTCACCGAGATCACCGCCGGCACCGACGGCTACTCCAAGATCGACAGCGCCATCGACGCCGGCAACGCCCCCGACGTGGTCGGCATGGAGTACGCGATGCTCCCCGAGTTCGCCAGCCAGGGCAACCTGGAGGACCTGACCGAGGAGGCCGGCGAACTGGTCGGGACCTTCCCCGAGAGCCTGCGCTCCCTGGTCACCCCCGGCGGCCGGACCTGGGGCGTGCCGTTCGACGTCACCCCGCAGCTCCTCTACTACCGGACCGACCTGTTCGAGAAGGCCGGCGTGGCGGTACCGCGCACCTGGGCGGAGTTCGAGAAGGCCGCAGAGAAGATCAAGGACGCCGACAACGACGTCCGTATCCTCAATGCCCCCAAGGGCGGTGACATCCCCTTCATCAACGGGCTGGCCTGGCAAGCCGGTTCACAGGGCTTCGGCGTGCACGGCGACGCCTGGACCGTGCACCTCGACGACGCGCCGGCCCGCGAGGTCGCCGGTTACTGGGACGGTCTGGTCAGCGACGACCTCGTGCTCAACCACCCCGCCTGGAGCGAGGAGGAGAGCACCGCCCGGAAGAAGTCACAGGTCGCCTCGTTCATCGGGGCCCCCTGGAGCGGGGCCGGCCTCATCTCCCAACTGCCGGAGCAGAAGGGCGAGTGGGCCGTGGCGCCGCTGCCCACCTGGGACGGGACGCCCGCCACCGGCACCTGGGGCGGCACCTCGTTCGCGGTACCGAAGGGCAGCGAACACCTCGACGCGGCGACCGAGTTCATCGAGTGGCTCACCACCGACCCGGCCGCCATGCAGGCCCGCCTGGCCGACGCCGAGGCGCCGAGCAGCGTCCTGCCCGCAGACCCGGAGCTCCAGAAGGTCGCGGCGGCCGAGTTCGCCGACGTCTGCGACGGCTACTTCGCCAACGACCTGTACGAGGTCGCGGCGGCGCAGGTCGACAGCGTCGTCAAGGGCTGGACCTGGGGCCCGGTGCAGGGCTCGGTGAACGAGGCGTTCGAGGGCGCGGTCGCCGAGGGCGGCTGGACGGCCGGCTTCGAGGCGGCCCAGCGCGCCGCGCTGAAGGCGCTGGCCGACCGGGGGCTGAAGACCAGCGAGGGCTGAGCGGACACCGCCCAGCGCCCCGCGCCAGCACCGTCCCGCGCCCCGCGTCAGCACCGTCCCGCCCACACCACCGCCCCACCGCACCACATTTCCGCCCGCCCCGCCCCGTCCGCCCCGGTGCGGTGCGCCCCGGTCAGGAGATTCCATGACAGTCCCGGCCCCGCCGCCCGCCCGCCGTACGGCCGTACCCGCCAGGCGGCGCGCCGCCGCGGCCTACCTCGTCCCGTTCTTCGTCCTCTTCGCCCTGGTCATGATCGCCCCGATCGGGTACGCGGTCTGGACGAGCCTCTTTCGGGAACAGTCCTCCGGACTCGGATTCGGCGGCACCGAGACCGTCTTCGCGGGACTCGGCAACTACGCCGACGCGCTCGGCGATCCGGCCCTGCGCGCCGCCTTCCTGCACATCGTCGTCTACGTCGCCCTGTACATCCCGCTCATGACCTGCGCGGCGCTGCTCCTCGCCCTGCTGCTGGACTCGGCCGCCGCGCGGGCGAAGCGGCTGTTCCAACTGGCCCTGTTCCTGCCCTACACGGTGCCGACCGTGATCGCGGCGATCATCTGGGTCTACCTGTACTCGCCGAGTCTCAGCCCGGTCATGGACTGGTTCGGCGCCCTGGGCGTCAGCGTCGACTTCTTCTCCGCCCCGATGGCCGTGCCGTCCGTGGTCAACATCGTGACCTGGCACTACGTCGGCTACAACATGGTGATCCTCTACGCGGCGCTCCAGGCGATCCCCCGGGAGACCCTGGAGGCGGCCACCGTGGACGGCGCCGGGGCGATCCGCACCGCGCTGCGCATCAAGGTGCCGCACATCCGCTCCGCCCTCGTCCTCAGTCTTCTGTTCACCTGCGTCGGCGCGATCCAGCTCTTCAACGAGCCGTACATGCTGACCGTGCAGTCGGAGGGCGTCAACCGGGACTGGTCGCCGGTGATGTACGTGCACAAGGCCGCCTTCGTCGACCACCGCCCCGGCCTCGCCTCGGCGGCGGCGCTGCTGATCGCTCTGCTGGCCGGCGCCCTCTCCTTCGCAGTCACCAAGCTCGGCAACCGCTGGAAGGCAGCATGAGCACGCACACCACCCCCGGGTCCGTCCCCCGTCCCTCGCCCGCACCGGCCGGCACCCTCCGAGCCGGAGCCGGAGCCGGAGCCGGAGCCGGAGCCGGAGCCGGAACCGGAACCGGAACCGGAACCGGACGATCCCGCCCCCGCCCTCGCCCCCGCCCCCGGCCCAGCCTCCGCCCCCACCGCGCCGCCTGGACCTCCAAGGCCGTGGTCAACGGCCTCCTCGCCCTCTTCGCCCTGTACACCCTGCTGCCCCTGACCTGGCTGCTGGTCGCCAGTACCAAGGACCACGGCGACCTGGTCGGCACCGGCGGATTCACCTTCGCCGACTTCAACCTCTTCGCCAACCTGGGCGAGCTGTTCGGCCACGGCGACGGCGTCTTCGGGCGCTGGCTGCTCAACAGCGTTCTGTACTTCGGGGTGGGCTGCCTGGCGTCCACCCTGGTCAGCACCGCCGTCGGCTTCGCCTTCGACAAGTACGACTTCCGGCACAAGGAGAAGCTGTTCGGCCTGGTGCTGCTCGGCGTCCTGGTCCCGGGCGCGGTGCTGGTGCTCCCGCAGTACCTGCTGGCCAGCAAGGCGGGCCTGGACAACACCTACTGGTCGGTGCTCGTCCCGCTGCTGGTCAACCCGTTCGGCGTCTATCTGGCCCGGGTGTTCTCCGAGGGATACATACCGAACGAGGTGGTCGAGGCCGCCCGGATGGACGGCGCCGGCGAGTGGCGGGTCTTCCGCTCGGTCGGACTGCCGATGCTCGCCCCGGGCTTCGTCACCCTGTTCCTGTTCACCTTCACCTCCAGCTGGAACAACTTCGTGCTGCCGCTGTACATGCTCAGTGACGACCGGCTCTACCCGGTCACCCTGGGCCTGGCGATCTGGAGCAAGTCGTCCCAGCAGAACCCGGAGTTCGCGATGCTCACCATCGTCGGGGCGCTGGTCTCGGTCGTTCCGCTGGTCGTCGCCTTCGTCTGCCTCCAGCGCTTCTGGCGCTCCGGCCTCACCGCGGGCGCGGTGAAGTGACGATGACCGCGACCGACGACACGGCGCCGGACACCTCCCGCCCGCCCCGCGGCACCGACCGCGCCCGCCCGCGCCGCCCCCGTACCGTGCTCGCCATGTCCCGTGAGACCCGGGACGCCCTGCGGCACGAGGGCGCCGTCGACCGGCTCCGGGAGGTCGCCGACCTCGCGGCGGACCTGCTGGTCACCGACTTCGCCGACCCGGCCGCCGCTCCCGCGCTCGCCGAGGCCGAAGTACTGCTCACCCACTGGGGGTGCCCGCCGCTCACCGGCCGGGCGCTCACCGCGATGCCCCGGCTGCGGGCCGTCGTGCACGCCGCCGGGTCGGTCAAGCACCATGTCACCGACGCGGTGTGGGAACGGGGGATCGCCGTCTCCAGCGCCGCCGCGGCCAACGCGCTGCCGGTCGCCGAGTACACCCTCGCCGTCATCCTGCTGGCCGGCAAACGGGTCCTGGACAGTGCCCGTGCCTACCGCGAGCGGCGCGGCCGCTATCCGCTGCTGCCCTACTTCGCCGGGCACGGCAACTACCGCCGGGTCGTCGGCGTCGTCGGCGCCTCCCGCACCGGCCGCCGGGTGATCGAACTGCTCCGCCCGTTCGACTTCACCGTCCTGGTGCACGACCCCTATCTGGACGCGGCGGACGCCGCCCGCCTCGGGGTGCGCCGGGTCCCGCTCGACGAACTGGCCCGGCGCAGCGACGTCGTCACCATCCACGCGCCCGAACTGCCCGAGACCCGGCACCTGTTCGACGCCCGGCGGCTGGCGCTGCTGTCCGACGGCGCCACCCTCGTCAACACCGCCCGCGGCTCCCTGGTCGACACCGAGGCGCTGGTCGCGCAATTGGCGTCCGGGCGCATCCACGCGGTGCTCGACGTCACCGAGCCGGACACCCCGCCCGCCGACTCACCGCTGTACCGGCTGCCGAACGTGCTGCTCACCCCGCACATCGCGGGCTCGCTCGGCGGGGAACTCGGCCGCATGGCCGATCACGCCGCCGCCGAGATCAGCCGCTACGCGCGGGGCCGGCCCTTCGCCCACCCGGTGACCGCCCAGGAACTGGCCCGCACCGCCTGACGAAGGCCGCTATCCCTGCCGCGCCTGGACCACCAGCACCAGCGGAACGCCCGCGCACGGCACCAGCCGCGCGCCCCGGTCCCGGCGCGGCCGTCCCTGAGCCAGGGCCCGCCCGGCGTCCGCGGTCCGGTCCAGCGAGCCCACCAGGTGCCGGGGGTCGGTGGAGGCCGCGACCCTGCCCCGGGCGTTGACCAGCCGGGCCGGGGCGGGCAGCCGGTGCAGCAGCGGCAGGACGGCGGCCTCGAAGTGCCGCAGGTACACGTCGGCCGCGGCGACCCCGGCGAAGACACCGGCCACCCGCACCGGCGCGGCCAGGGTCAGGCTGTACTCGTCCGAGCAGAGGTAGTCGACGTACGGGCCGGCGACCGCCCGCCGCCCGGTGTCGCGGGGCAGCGCGAACCAGTCCCAGTGGGTGTAGTCGGCGTACGCCGAGTGCTCCGGGGCGAGGTCGGGCAGCAGCGGCCGTACCGTGCCGTCCGGGCCGGTCTGCCACCACTCCAGCCAGGCCGGTACGTCGTCTAGCAGACCGGGCGCGGCGACGAAGCCGGCCCCGGAGACCAGCGGCTGCCCGGCCAGCCGGGCGTGCAGGGCGGGGCGCAGGGCGGCCAGATCGGCGGTGACCGGGCGGCGGCCCCGGGCCCGGACCCGGGACAGCAGCGCGGCCGTGTCGGCACCGGTGGCCGCCACCGCGTCGAAGACCGCCTCCAGGACCGAGCGGACCCGGGCGGTGACCGACTCCTCGGCCGCCCGGCCGGGCGGTGCGGCGGCGCGGCCCATGCTGCCCTCCCGGCGGACGGGGACCAAACGGTGCTACAGCGTCAGGCGCAGCGAGATGAGCCGCGCCGTCGACTCCCGCACACACGTTTCGGCCAGCGTTCCGGCCGGATCGTGGGCCACATCCTGCACCGCCGAGATGACACGGCGATGACGGTCCGCGACTTCTTCACGATATGCGTCGTTGCCGAGCACGAGGCACAGCAGCGCCCCGACCTCCGTCTGGAGGGCCACCTGGGCCCGGGTGAGCCGGGCGGACTGCGCGGCCGCCGCCAGCTCCACGTGGAAGCGCCCGTACAGCCGGCCGCGCGCCGCCGCGTCCCCGGCACCGGTGAAGTCCTCGACCGTGCGGCGCAGTTGGCGCAGGTCGTCCGGTTCGGTGCGCTCGGCCGCCAGCCGGGCCGCCGTGCCGGACAGGGCCGCCCAGTGGTCGCCGAGGTCGCGCAGTTCCTCGGTGCTCCAGCCGCGCAGCCGGGCCCGCAGCCGCTCCTCGCCCGGGGACGCGGGCCGGGCGACGAAGCTGCCGCCGCCCCGGCCCCGGCGGGTGGTGACCAGCCCCTGCTGGCGCAGCGCCATCAGCGCCTCCCGCAGGGTCACCGTCGACACCCCGAGCTGACCGGCCAACTCGCTCTCCCCGGGGAGCTGTTCACCGTCGGCGAGCAGTCCCAGCTCGATGGCGTCACCGATCCGGCGGACCACCGTGTCCACCCGCGCCCGGTTGTCCACCGGCGCGAACACGGCCCCGCGGGCGTCACCGTTCCTCTGCTGCTGTTTCACGGCCACCACCTTGCACGTTGACTCAAGCTTTGCCCCGAGGGGGTCTTGAGCTTTGAACTATGACTTCATATGTTTCTGCTCCGACACTGCAAGACACTGCAACGTGAGAGCGCGGCAGAAAGGTTCCCGCCCATGGAGGCACCTGCGGTCCGGCTCCGCGGCCTGCGCAAGTCGTTCGGTGCGGCCGAGGCCGTCGCCGGAATCGATCTGGACGTCCGGGACGGGGAGTTCTTCTCGCTGCTGGGCCCCTCCGGGTCCGGCAAGACCACAGTGCTGCGGCTGATCGCCGGCTTCGAGACCCCGACCGCGGGCGGCGTCGAACTCGCCGGCCGGGACGTCACCGGCCTCGCCCCGTTCGAACGCGACGTCCACACGGTCTTCCAGGACTACGCCCTCTTCCCGCACCTGACGGTCGAGCGGAACGTCGCCTACTCCCTCAAGGTCCGCAAGGTTCCCAAGGCCGAGCGGCTGGACCGGGCCCGCCGGGCGCTCGCCGAGGTCGGCCTCGACGGCTTCGCCACCCGGCGCCCGGGACAGCTCTCCGGCGGCCAGCGCCAGCGCGTGGCACTCGCCCGCGCCCTCGTCGGCCGCCCCCGCCTGCTGTTGCTGGACGAGCCGCTCGGCGCCCTCGATCTCAAGCTCCGCGAACGGATGCAGGGCGAACTGAAGGCCCTCCAGCGCGAGGTCGGCATCACCTTCGTCCTCGTCACCCACGACCAGCAGGAGGCGCTGACGATGAGCGACCGCATCGCCGTCCTGAACCGGGGCCGCCTCGAACAGGCCGGCACCCCCGCCGAGATCTACGAACGCCCCGCGACCGCCTTCGTGGCGTCCTTCGTCGGCGCCGCCAACCTGCTGGACGACGCCCTCGCCCGGCGCCTGCTGGGCACCCCGGGCACCCACAGCCTGCGCCCCGAGAAGATCCGCGTGCTCAAGGAGTCCGCCGCCGGTGCACCCGGACACGCCACGGCCACCGGCACCGTCGCCGACGTCGTCTACCTCGGCGACGCCACCCGCTTCCTCGTCGACCTCGACGGCGGCGGCCGGCTCACCGCGCTCCAGCAGAACCTGGACACCTCCGCCGCGGACGTCGCCGGCTGCCGCGGCGCCCGCGTCCGCCTGGCCTGGAACCACCGGCACACCGTCCACGTCCCGCCGCCCACCTAGGGAGTACGTCGTGCGTCTGACCCGAACCCTCCAGGGCGCGGCCGCCGCCGCGCTGCTGCTCGCCGCCACCGCCTGCGGTTCCTCCGGAGGCGGCGACGGCTCCTCGGCCACCGGCCTCAACCCGCCCGACCTGAAGGCACCGACGAAGCTCGGCGCCACCGAGGGCGAGGTCGACCTCATCGCCTGGGCCGGCTACGTCGAGGACGGCTCCAACGACCCCGCCGCCGACTGGGTCAGCGGCTTCGAGCGGAAAACCGGCTGCCAGGTCCGCTCCAAAGTCGCGGCCAGCTCGGACGAGATGGTCAAACTGATGAAGACCGGCCAGTACGACGCCGTCTCCGCCTCCGGCGACGCCTCCCTGCGGCTGATCGCGGCCGGCGACGCCGCCCCCGTCAACACCGACCTCGTCCCCAACTACCAGGACGTCTTCAGCGGCCTCAAGGACGGCGACTGGAACTCCGTCGACGGACAGATGTACGGCATCCCGCACGGCCGCGGCGCCAACCTGCTGATGTACAACACCGAGAAGGTGACCCCCGCGCCCACCTCCTGGTCCGCCGTCTTCGACGACGCGGGCGCGTACGCCGGGCACGTCACCGCGTACGACTCGCCCATCTACCTCGCCGACGCCGCGCTCTACCTCAAGGCGCACCGGCCGGAGCTGAAGATCGAGAACCCCTACGCGCTGGACCAGAAGCAGTTCGACGCCGCCGTGGAGCTGCTGAAGAAGCAGAACGCGAACATCGGCGAGTACTGGAGCGACTACCTCAAGGAGGTCTCCGCCTTCAAGAGCGGCGACTCCGTCATCGGCACCACCTGGCAGGTCATCGCCAACCTCACCGCCGACGAGGGCGCCCCCGTCGCGGCCGTCGTACCCGAGGAGGGCTCGACCGGCTGGTCCGACACCTGGATGGTCGCCGCCGAGGCGAAGCACCCGAACTGCGCCTACCAGTGGCTCGACTGGATCGTCTCCCCGAAGGTCAACGCCCAGGTCGCCGAGTACTTCGGCGAGGCACCCGCCAACCGGAAGGCGTGCGCCGAGACCAGCGACAAGGACTTCTGCGCCACCTATCACGCCGCCGACGAGGAGTACTGGAAGCGGATCGCCTTCTGGAACACCCCGATCGAGCAGTGCCTGGACGGCCGCACCGACGTCACATGCGTGCCCTACGCCCGCTGGGTGCGGGCCTGGACCGAGATCAAGGGCTGAGCCATGATCACCGTACGCGGCCTCGCCGGGGCGCTGCACCGGCGGCCCCGGCTGCGGCTGGCGCTGCTGCTGGCCGCGCCGCTGCTGTGGCTGGCCGTGCTCTACCTCGGCTCGCTCACCGTGCTGTTCGTCTCCGCGTTCTGGACCACCGACTCCTTCACCTCCGAGGTCGTCCGCGTCTGGTCCACGGACAACTTCCACGCGCTGCTGACCACACCCGTCTACCGCGAGGTGGCCCTGCGCAGCGTGGGCGTCGCCCTCACCGTCACCGCCCTGTGCGCGGTGATCGCCTTTCCCGTCGCCTTCTACACCGCGCGGGTCGCCGCGCCGCGGTGGCGTCCGCTGCTGGTCGTCGCCATCCTCACCCCGCTGTGGGCCAGTTACCTGGTCAAGGTGTACGCCTGGCGGCTGATCCTGTCCGAGGGCGGCCTCGCCGACTGGCTGCTGCGGCCGGTCGGCCTCGACGGCCCCGGCTACGGCCTCACCGCCACCGTCCTCACCCTGACCTACCTCTGGCTGCCGTACATGATCCTGCCCGTGCACACCGCCCTGGAACAGCTGCCCGCCGGCCTCCTGGACGCCTCCGCCGACCTCGGCGCGCGGGCCGGGCGCACCTTCCGCTCCGTGGTGCTGCCGATGGTGCTGCCGGCGGTGGCCGCCGGGTCCGTCTTCACCTTCTCCCTGAGCCTCGGCGACTACATCACCGTGCAGATCGTCGGCGGCAAGACCCAGCTGATCGGCAACCTCGTCTACTCCAACATCGAACTCAACCTGCCGATGGCCGCCGCCCTCGGCACGGTCCCCGTCACCGTCATCGTGCTGTACCTGCTGGGGATGCGCCGCACCGGCGCCCTCAGCAGCCTGTGAGCAGGGGAGGACCCCGCCGTGCACCTCACCCGCCGCGCCCGGATCGCGCTGCGCGCCGCCGCCTTCCTGGGCTTCGCGGTGATCTACGTGCCGCTGCTGCTGGTCCTGGTCAACTCCCTGAACCCCGACCGCAGCGCGAGCTGGCCGCCGCGCGGCCTCACCGGCCACTGGTGGTCGGTGGCCGCGCACAACGAGGGGGCCCGCGACGCCCTGTGGGTGTCGGTCAAGGCGGGCCTGGGCGCCACCGTCGTCGCCCTGGTGCTCGGCACCCTGGCCGCGTTCGCGGTGGCCCGGCACCGCTTCTTCGGCCGGGACGTGATCTCCTTCGTCGTCGTGCTGCCGATCGCGCTGCCCGGCATCGTCACCGGCATCGCCCTCAACTCCGCGTTCAGCACCGTGCTGGCACCGCTCGGGGTCGGCCTCGGCCTGTTCACCGTGGTGGTGGGCCACGCCACCTTCTGCGTGGTCGTGGTCTTCAACAACGTCGCCGCCCGGCTGCGCCGCACCCCCGGCTCGTACGAGGAGGCCGCCATGGACCTGGGCGCGCACACCTTCCGCGCCTTCGCCGACGTCACCTTCCCGCTGGTGCGTTCCGCGCTGCTGGCCGGCGGTCTGCTCGCCTTCGCGCTGTCCTTCGACGAGATCGTGGTGACCACCTTCACCGCCGGACCGGGCGTCGAGACCCTCCCGGTCTGGATCTTCGGCAACATGACCCGGCCGCAGCAGGCACCGGTGGTGAACGTGGTGGCGGCGGTCCTGGTCCTGCTCTCCGTCGTTCCCATTTACCTCGCCCAGCGGCTGTCCTCCGACACGGCCGGCGCCAGCCGGGTCTGAGGCCGGTCACGGCATCCGGTACTCCTGCTCCGGCCGGCCCGTCGTCCCGTAGCGCAGGCTCATCCGCAGCAGACCCGAGGAGACCAGCGAGGCGAGGTAGCGCTGCGCGGTGGCGCGGGAGACGCCGATCAGTTCACCGACCTGTCCCGCGGACAGCGGCGCCGCGGAGTCGCGTACGGCGGTCAGTACCGCGTCACCCGTCACCGTACGGGCGGTGGGCCGGCGCGCGGAGCGGCGGGCGGCGGTGTCCAGCAGCGCGCCGTACGCGCTCTCGACGGCGCCCTGGTCGACGGTGCGGGCCTCCGTCAGCTGACGGAAGCGGGCGTAGCCGCGCAGCTTCTCCGCCAGCAGTTCCGGCGGGAACGGTTTGATCAGATAGGCCAGCGCGCCCGCCGACAGCGCCCGGCGCACCACCGGGCCCTCGGCCGCCGCGCTGAGCACGAAGGCGTCGCAGTCCAGGTGGCGCAGCAGATCGACGCCGCAGCCGTCGGGCAGGTACACGTCGACGAGGGCCAGGTCGACGGAGGTCCCGGCGGCCGCTTCCCGGGCCGCCGCGGCGGTGTGCGCGGTACCGGCCACGGTGAAGCCCGGCACGTCCGCCACCAGCGCCGCGTGGACACCGGCGACGCGGAAGTCGTCGTCGACGACGAGCACGGAGAGCGGCGGCCGCTCGGGGCCCGGGGCGTGGTCCGTCACGTTCCCGCCTCCATGACGTCGTGCAGCCGGACCACGAACACCGCGCCGCCACCGACCGGTCCGCCCGTCCGCCCGGCGGTCCCGTCGCTGAGTCCGGCGAGTTCGGCGGCGGACGGCGGCCCGCCGGGTTCCGCGAGGTACACGTCGCCGCCCCGGGCGCGGGCGATCTGCCGGGCCAGGGCGAGGCCGATGCCCCGTCCGCCGACCACCGACGCGTGGTGCTTGGTCGACACGCCTTCGCGGAACACGTCCCGCGCCGGACTGAGGGTCACCCCGTCGCCGCTGTCGGCGACGGTGATGAGCAGGGTGCTGCCCTCCGTCATGAGCTCCACTTCGACCAGCGCCGGGGTGCGCCGCCCGTGCCGGGCGGCCTCGATCGCGTTGTCGACGAGATTGCCGGACACGGTGGTCACGTCGACGGGCGCGGCCAGCGTGCCCGCCACCCAGGTGCCGCCGCCGACCACCAGGGTCACCCCGCTCTCCCGCGCCTGCGCGGCCTTCGCCGACAGGAAGGCGCGCAGATAGGAGTCACTGACCGCCTCCACGCCCGGCAGGGCCTCGCCGAGCGGTCCGGTCCCGAGGATCGTGTCGATGTACTCGGTGGTCTCGGTGAGATGCCCGCCGTGCGCCAGCGCGGAGACGACGTGCAGCCGGTTGGCGAACTCGTGGCGCTGTGCGCGCAGCGCCGAACTCATCGCCTGTACCGCGTCGAGCTGCCGGGTCAGGGACTCCACGTCGGTGCGGTCCTGGACGGTCAGCAGGGTGCCCAGCTCACGGCCGTCCCGGCGCACCGTACGGGACGACACCACCAGCACCCGTTCCCCGACGGCCGCCATGACCGGCCCCCGCCCGGGGCCGCGCAGCACCTCGGCCACCCGGGGCGTCAGCCCCAGTTCGCCGACGTGCCGCCCGGGAGCGGCAGCCGGCGCCAGCAGCCGGCGCGCCTCGTCGTTGACGACCGTGACCCGGCCCCCGGTGTCCAGGGCGAGGACGCCCTCGCCGATGCCGTGCAGGACCGCCTCCTGTTCCTGCACCAGACCGGCCAGCTCCTCCGGTTCCAGCCCGAGGGTCAGGCGCTTCCACCGCCGGGCCAGCAGCGCGGACGCGGCGACCCCGAGCAGCAGCGCGACCGCCAGCCAGCCCAGACCGCCGAGCAGGACGCGCAGGAACTGGGCCCGCACGGCGGACACGGCCAGCCCCGCGTTCGCCTCGCCGACCACCTCGGTGGCCGACCCCGGCGCGTACACCGGCACCTTGGCGACGACCTCGTCACCGAGATGGGCGCGGTGCCGCGCCAGCACCTCGTGTCCGGAGAGCGCGCCGGACGGATCGGTGCTCACCCTCCGGCCCAGCTGCGCGCGTTCCGGGTGGGCCAGCCGGATGCCCCGGTCGTCGGTGACGACGACGAACAGGAACCCGGTCCGGGCCCGCGCCGCCTCGGCCGCGGTCTGCGCCGGGCCCGCGGCGAGCGCGGCGCGCGAGGTGTGGGCCGCGCCGCCGCCCGCACGGTCGTTGGCCGCGGAGTACGCGGCGGCGGCGCGCCGGACCGACGGCTCGGCGGCCACCGTCCGGGCCACCGCGAGCGCCCGCAACTGGTACTCCCGGTCGAGCCGGTGCTCGTTGGAGTACGCGAACGCGGCGAACGCGGCGGCGAGGGTGACCGCGACCACCGCGCACTGCGACACCAGCACCTGCGTCCGCAGCCGTGTCCGCGCGAACCGCCGCCTTCGCGAAGACTGCGGCCGACCTGGCCGTTCGACGATTCTCACCCGCCGACGGTAACCCCGGAACACACCGTGCACAGAACGCGCACAACGCGCGGATCAGGGGTTTCACGGGTTACGCGCACAACCTGGAGCCGCCCGGCACCCGGCCGATAGCTTCCCGCCGGGACATCACGAGCCGCAGACCAGGAGTTTCTTCAATGACGACGGTACTCACCCCAGCATGCCCGGCCACGGGCACCGGCGACCGGCCGGGAGGCCGGCTGTGACGGGCCACACGTGGACGCTGCTGATCATCCTGGCCGCGGCCATCGCCGCGCTGATCACGCTGATCAACTCCCGGCTCCGGTTCCACCCCTTCATCGCCCTGATGACCGTCTCGGTCGGCGCCGCGCTGGCCGCGGGACTGCCGGCCGAGAAGATAGCCGAGTCCCTGGAGTCGGGCGCCGGCGGCATCCTCGGCGACGTCGGCGTCACCCTCGCGTTCGGCGCCATGCTGGGTCGGCTGCTGTCGGGGTCCGGCGCCACCGACCGCATCGCCCGCATGATCGTCGACCGTGCGGGCCCCCGCTCCCTGCCGTGGTACGTGACCGGCGCGGCCTTCGTCATCGGCATCCCGATGTTCTTCGAGATCGGCCTCATCGTGCTGCTCCCGCTGATCTTCAGCGTGGCCCAGCGCCTGGAACGCACCCACAAGATCAACGGGTCCCCGTACGTGTACCTGGCCGCGCCCGCCATCGGCGCCCTGGCCACCCTGCACGGCATGGTCGCCCCGCACCCCGGCCCGCTGGTCGCGGTGGAGGGCCTGCACGCCAACCTCGGGCTGAGCATCGCCGTGGGCCTGGTCTGCGCGATCCCCACGATCATCATCGCCGGACCGGTGTACGGCCGGTGGATCGCCCCGCGCCTGGACGTGCGGCCCGACCCGGAGCTGATCGCCAAGTTCGCCGAGCCCGAGGACGGCGCGGACCGCGCCCCGCACCAGGTCCGCACCGGCTGGGCGCTGGCCGCCGTGCTGGTGCCGGTCGCCCTGATGCTGCTGCGCACGGTCGCGGAACTGGCCTGCGACGAGACCAGCCAGGTGCGGCACGTGCTGGCCTTCACCGGTGAGCCGGTGATCGCCATGCTCGCCGGGTTCCTCTTCGCGCTGTTCGCCCTCGGCTACCGCAGCGGCCTGCCCGCCGAGTCGATCCGCGGCTCGCTCACGGACAGCCTCAAGGCCGTCGCCGGCATCCTGCTGATCATCGCGGGCGGCGGCGCGTTCAACCAGGTCCTGGAGGACTCCGGGATCGGCCAGGCCGTCGAGAACGCGGCGTCCGGCATGCACCTCAACGTGATCGTGCTGGGCTGGCTGCTGGCCCTGCTGCTGTCCTTCTCCACCGGCTCCGCGACGGTGGGCATCGTCGCCGCGACCGGCATCCTCGCCCCGCTCGCGCGGGACGGCGGCAGCCTGCACACCTCGCTGCTCGTGGTGGCCATCGGGGCCGGCTCGATCGGCCTCAACTACGTGAACCACGCCGGGTTCTGGCTGGTCAAGGAGTCCTTCGGGATGACCCTCGGCCAGGCCACGAAGTCGCACACCGCCATCCAGACCATCGTGAGCGTCTGCGGACTGCTGATGGCGCTGCTGCTGTCGGTGTTCGCCTGAGTACGACGAGCGCCCGGACGAACGGGTGCGGGGCCGGCTCCCTCCGGGGAACCGGCCCCGCACCCGTTGTCCGGGCCCTCGCTCAGTGGTGACGGCCGGCGAGCGCTCCGCGGTAGCCGCGCACCACCTCGGCGTAGGCCGTCGCGCTGGGCTTGGGCCGCCGCTGGAAGGTGGCCCGGTCGACTTCGTGCAGCCCGAGCTGCGCGCCGTACCCGAAGATCCACTCGAAGTTGTCCATGAGCGTCCAGTGGCAGTAGCCGAGCACGGGGGTGCCCGCCTCCGCCTCGGCGGCCAGCCCGTGGATCGCGGCGGGCAGGAACGCGGCGCGCTGCCGGTCGTCCGGGGTCTGGATGCCGTGCTCGGTGACGAGCACCGGCACCCCCGCCACCTCGTGGGCGTACCGCACCGCGCCGGCCAGCGAGCCGGGCGCGATGACGGTGCCCATGCCGTTGCGCTCTCCCTCGACCGCCACTTCGCCGTCCGGACCGTGCACGATCCGCTCGTAGTTCTGTACGCCGACGAAGTCGTCGTCCCGGGCCTCGCGCAGCCAGTGGTCGTACACGGCGGCGCGCTTGGCGTCCCGGCGGGCCTCGCCGCCGGCCACGGCGACCTCGTCGGCGACGGCGATGGAGACCCCGACCGGGAGGTCGCCGCGGCGCGCCTTGATCGCCTCACGGGCGGCGCGGTGGGCGCGGGTGAACGCGTCCTGGAACTCCTCCTGCCGGTCGGCGGGGATGACGTTCGCACTGGCGTAGCTGTCGCTCCCGGCGGCCCGCGCGGCGGCCGCGAGCATCCGCGTCTTGAGCGCCTCCGCCTCGGCCGGCAGTTTCGCGCCCGCCTGCAACAACTGCTCCAGGTTGGGTTCGTTGAGGGTGACGCCGTACGCGATCCGGTCGCCGAAGCGGGCCATCACACGGTCGCACTGCTCGGCGAAGCGGGCCGGGGCGTCGGCGGCGGTCCAGGAGCCGGCCGCGGCGAACCAGTGCGGCGCGGTGAAGTGGGAGAACGTCACCAGGGGGGCGAGGCCGCGGGCGAGGCAGCCGTCGACCACCTGCTCGTAGTGGTCGAGGGCGGCGGCGGAGACGACGCCGCGCTCGGGTTCGGTCCGGGCCCATTCGACGGAGAACCGGAAGGCGTTGAGACCGAGCCCCGCGACCAGGTCGAGGTCGGACTCCCAGCGCTGGTAGCCCCGGCACGCCGGTCCGCTGGGCTCGCGGAACAGAGACGGGGTGGTGTGCTCCAGGAACCAGGTGTCGGCGGCGGTGTTGTCGCCCTCGTTCTGGTGTCCCGCGGTGGCGACGCCCCACAGGAAGCCGTCGGGCAGGTGGCTGGTGTGTGCCATGGATGTTCCTCGTACTGGTGTGGACGGATCAGGAGGGAGGCGGTGCGTCACCGCGTGGCCGCGGGGAACGGGCAGCGGAAGGAGTGCCGGCCGGGGCCGGCCGGCACCGGCTCCCCGCCCGGGAGCTCGACCAGCGCGGTGACCCGCGGCGGCACGAGGACGTCGACGCGCAGTTCGCCGTCCTCGACGCGCCAGTCGGTCTCGGCCCGGCCGTACGGCGTCTCGTGCGCGGCCCGCGCCCAGGTGAGGCCGGCGCCGGGCCGGGGCCGGACCAGGAGCCGGCGGTAGCCCGGCTCGGCGGGTGCCAGGCCGGCGACGGTGCGGTGCATCCAGTCGGCCACGGCGCCGAACGCGTAGTGGTTGAAGGACGTCATCTCGCCGGGGTTGACGCTGCCGTCGGGGAGCATGCTGTCCCAGCGTTCCCAGACGGTGGTGGCCCCCATGTCGACCTGGTACAGCCAGGACGGGCAGGCCCGCTGGGTCAGCAGCCGGTAGGCGGTGTCCACGTGCCCGGTGTCGGTGAGTGCCTCGCACACCAGCGGGGTGCCGAGGAAGCCGGTGCCGATGCGGTGGCCGCGCTCGGCCACCAGGTGGGCCAGCCGGCGTCCGGCCTCGGCGCGTTCGGCGTCGTCCGTCAGCAGCCGGAAGCACAGCGCGAGGGCGTAGGCGGTCTGGGTCGCCTCCGTCAGCCGGCCGCCGCCGGCGTGGAAGCGGTCGCGGAAGGCGTCGCGGACCGAGTCGGCCAGCGCGTGGTAGCGCCCGGCGTCGTCCGCCTTCCCCAGCAGGTGCGCGGTGCGGGCCAGCAGCCGGGCGGAGTGCGCGAAATGGGCCGTGGCGACCAGGCTGGAGGAGGTCATCGCCCGGCCGGGATCGTCCGCGGGCGCGGTGGGGTCCAGCCAGTCGCCGAACTGGAACCCCTCGCCCCAGATCCGGCCGGGCCCGGCCAGTCGGTCGACCGCGTCGACCCAGGCGCGCATCGAGGGGTACTGGGCGCGCAGCACCTCGGTGTCCCCGTAGCGCTCGTACAGCACCCAGGGCACGACGACGGCCGCGTCGCACCAGCCGGCCATCGGCGGGTTCCCCGGCGGCAGCGGCACCGGAGCGAGCACCGGAATGGCGGGGCTGAACACCGGCGGCACGCCCGCCGGGTCGTCGCCCTGGTCGGCGGCCAGGTCCCGCAGCCAGGAGCGCAGCAGGTCACGGACGTCGTAGAGGAAGGCCGCGGTGGGCGCGAAGACCTGGACGTCGCCGGTCCAGCCGAGCCGTTCGTCGCGCTGCGGGCAGTCGGTGGGCACGTCGACGAAGTTGCCGCGCATCCCCCACCGCACGTTCTCGTGCAGCCGGTTCAGGGAGGGATCGGAGCACTCGAACCACCCGGTGCGGCGCAGGTCGCTGTGCAGGACCACGGCGGTCACGTCGGCCGGGGACACCTCGCCCGGCCAGCCGTCCAACTCGGCGTAGCGGAAGCCGTGGAAGGTGAAGCGGGGTTCCCACACCTCGCCCTCGGGGGCGCCGCGCAGGGTGTAGCGGTCGGTGGCGGTGGCGTGCCGCAGCGGACGCGTGCACAGCTCGCCGTCCTCCAGGACCTCGGCGTGGCGCAGGGTGACGGTGCGTCCGGCGTCGCCGCGCACCCGGATGCGCAGCCGTCCGACGAGGTTCTGGCCGAAGTCGACGAGGGTGCGGCCGGCCGGCGAGGTGGTGACGGCGACCGGGGCGACGGTCCCGGTCCGCCGCACCGGCGGGCTGTCGGCCAAGAAGAGCACGGACGTGTCGAACTCCAGGACCCGCACCGGCTCCCAGGCCGCGTCGTCGAAGCCCGCCGCGCTGAAGCCGGCCTGCTCGCGCCGGGCGTCGTACTCCTCGCCCTCGTACAGGCCGGCGGCGACGACGGGGGACGGTCCGCAGCGCCAGTGCTCGCCGGTGCCGACCGTCTCGGTGCTGCCGTCGGCGTACTCGATCCGCAGTTCGGCCAGCAGACCGGTGTCCGCGCCGTAGATGTCCCGGGTGCCGCCGTTGAAGCCGAGCAGTCCTCGGTACCAGCCGTCCGCCAGCTGGGCGCCCCAGCCGTTGCGGCCCTCGCGGACCAGGTCCGTCACATCGAACACCTGGTAGCGGTGGCGGTGGCGGTAGCTGGTCCAGCCGGGGGCCAGCACGTGGTCGCCGACCACCGTGCCGTTCAGCTCCAGCTCGTACACGCCGAGCGCGGTGACGAGGAGGCGGGCGGCCGTGACCGCCGTCCGCGCGGTGAACTCGGTGCGCAGCAGCGCGGCGGGCCGGGCGGCCCCGGCGGGCGGCTCCGGCTGAGAGCCGGGGGTGATGACACGGGCGGTCCAGAGGTGCGGCATGGACCCGATCATGCGCGCCAATACCTAGTGAACGCTAGGTCTTGGTGGGTGTGATGTAGGTCATGAGTCGCGCCCACGGCGGACGGACCTGGCGCTTCCGGGGCGGGCAGGATGGTGGGGTGGATGTGAGCATGTCAATCAAAATCGCTGGGGTGACGAGGTGATCCGGCGAGTGACGGGCTACAAGCCCCGCCCGTCCGCGGAGATGGACCGCAGGAGGCGGTCGAGGTGGGCGCGCATCACCGCGACGAGGTCGAAGGACCGGCCGCCGGCGAGCCACTGCTGGCGCAGCCCCGCGTCCAGGGCCGCGCACTCGCGGGCGATGCAGTCGTGATCCAGGTCCGGCACCAGCTCGCCGCCCCGGCTGCCGGCCCGCAGCCGGTCCGCCAGCTCCTTGACGCCCTTCTCCTGCCAGTGGGCGAAGAAGTCGTGGGCCGGGTGGTCGGGGGCGGTCGCCTCGGCGGCGACCACGACGGCCAGTTCCACCATGCCCGGCATGGTGAGGGTCTCGGCGGTGTCCTCCAGGTGGCAACGGAAGGCGTCCCGTACCGACTCGGAGACCCGCTCCCACTGGACGTCCATCCGCTCGTGCCAGTACTCGACGACGGCCAGCAGGAGCTGCTGCTTGTCGCGGAAGTGGTGCAGCAGTCCGGCGTCGGTTATCTCCGCGTCCCGGGCGATCCGGGCCAGGGAGGTCTTGCGGTAGCCGTCCTGTCCGAAGCGCAGCAGCGCCGCCTCCAGAATCTGGACGCGCCGGGCCCGGCCTGCCGTGTAGCCGCCGCGCGGCCCCCTGGGTGTCGCCATGGCAGAACGGTACCGGGGCGGTTCGCGGCGCCGGTGACAGGCCGTCCACAGTCGGCGGCGAGTGATGTGGGTCACAGTTCCAATACCTAGCGTGCACTAGGTGTTCAGGTCATCATCGACGTCACCGACGACGGATCACCGCCCTGTCACCACCGTGTGAACGCCCTGTGACGGCGACCGGTCCCCTCGCACCCCCACCGCGCGTCCCACTTCCCTCGGTACCTCCGTGAAAGGAGGGCTGGCATGACATCGACGTCGCCAAGCCCCTCACTCGACACCGCGTCGCCCGCCGAAATGGGCGGGCGCTGGACCCTCCGCCTGGTCGCGGTGCTGATCGCGCTGGCCTGGCCGACCCAGTTGCTGGCCGCGGGCGGCATCCTCGGCGCCAACGCCACCGCGAGCGTCGCCCAGAGCTTCCACACCACCCAGGTCGCGTGGTTCGGCCTGACTCTCAGCCTGGCGACGGTCCTCCTCACGCCGTTCGCCATGAAACTGGGCGACCTGTACGGCCGCAAGCGCGTCATGCTCGTCATGATGGCGCTGGGCGCGGGCGGCGAGGCCCTGGCGGCGCTGGCCGGGGAGTTCTGGCTGGTGCTGGTCGGCCGGGCTGTCGCCGGGTTCTACGGTCCCTTCGGTGCCCTGTCCTTCGCCGCCGTGCGGGACATCTTCCCGCGCCGGCTGGTCAAGTCGGCCAGCGGCATCATGGGCAGCAGCGTCGGGCTGGTGGCCCTCGGCACGCCGTTCCTGGCGGGCTGGCTCGTCGACAACTGGGGCTACCGGGGCGCCCTGTGGTTCCTCGCCACCGCCACCGCCGTCGCCTTCCTGCTGGTCGCGCTGCTGGTGCCGCAGACCCCGCGGTACGCCTTCGAGTCCGGCTTCGACTGGCTCGGCGGGCTGGTCCTGGGCGGCGGCCTGACCGCCGTGGTCTACGCCGTCGGCCAGGGACAGAGCTGGGGCTGGGCGGACGCCCGGACCCTCGGCTGGCTCGGCGCCGGCCTCGTGGCCCTGGTCGTCTTCCTCTTCGTCGAGCGGTCCCACGCCCACCCGATCCTGGACCTGGGGGTGCTGCGCCGCCGCCCGGTGGCGCTGGCGCTCACCGCGGGCGGCCTGGCCCAGACGGTCGCGTTCACCCTGCCGGGCCTCGCCATCCTGCTCGCGCTCTTCCCGCACATCCCCGGTGTCTCCGCCGGACTGGGCTGGACGGCCCAGCACAACGCCGTGGTCAGCGTCAGCTGGAACCTGGTGATGTTCGGCACCGGCCTCCTGGTCAGCCGGTTCCTGCGGCACCTGGACCCGCGCAAGGTGTGGATGGCCGGCCTGGTGGTCATGGCGGCCGGCTACACACTGGTGGGCTTCTTCCACGGCAACGAGATGGAACTCGCCCTGACGTCCTGCGTCGCCAACATCGGCTCCGGCGTGGTGGTGGCGGGCGCTCCGGTGCTCGTGGTCGGTGTCGTCTCGCCCGATGAGCAGGGGCTGGGCAGCGGCATGCTCAACATGCTCATCAGCCTGTTCGGCGCCACCGTCACGGCGGGCGCGTACGCCCTGCTCAACGCGCACAGCACGGTGGTCGACGGCACCGCGTTCTACCAGGACGCCGGGTACGCGTGGGTGTTCTGGCTCGGCGCCCTCGTCACGCTGCTGGCCCTGGCGCTGTCCTTGTTCATCCCTCCGCTGCGCGACCCGGAGGCCGACGACGCGGTACCCGCCTGAGCGGAGGCGGACGGGGCCGGCCAGGTGGCGGCCGGCCCCGGTTCGCCGGTGCCCGGGTGGCAGGGCCGTAGCGGCCGACGCCGGTGACGGTGAGGTACGGCACGGCCCGCGCCGGCGCGGACCGGCTCCCGCGCGGAAGTCCCGGTCGCCCTACGGCGGTCAGCGCGCCGTGAGCAGCGCGGGCCCCGTGCCCAGGGCGGCCAGGAACCCCTCGGCGAGTTCCGCGACACGGTCCGCGTCGGCGGCGCCGTAGAGGTGGAAGTCCGGCCGGATCAGCACCGCGTCCGCGTCCAGCGCGGCCAGCCACCCGGTGTAGGTGCCGTCCGTGTCGTCGACGACGCGCACGCCGTGCGTCGCGGTGCCGCTCAGGGCGACCCGGCTGACCCCGAGTTCCGCGAGGGCCCGGACGGTGGCCGGGCGCAGGGCGGACAGCGGCGCGGCGGACCGGGCGACGAGGGCGGCGGGTCCGCCGAAGACGTCGTCGAAGCGCGCGGGGGCGCCGCCGCCGACCCGCACCCGGCCCTGCCGGGCGAGCGTCCCGCCCGCCGGGCCGGTGTGCACGCCGGGCCCGAGCCGGGGCCGCGGCGGGGCGGGCGGCTTCATGCCCGCCGCCCAGTCGGCCAGCATCCGGGCGTCGCGCCGCGCGGCCTCGGCCGGGTCGGTGACGCAGATGATCCGGCCCAGTTCGGTGGAGAACTCGACGAAGGCCACCGCGTGCCGCAGCCGCTCCTGGCCGTAGGTGTCGAGCAGGCCGTCGCCGGCCAGGCCGCGCAGTACGGCGTCGAGCTTCCAGCCCAGGTTCATGGCGTCCCGCGCACCGGCGCCCAGCCCCTGCCCGGCGAACGGCGGCATGAGATGGGCGGCGTCCCCGGCGAGCAGCACCCGGCCGGCCCGCCACTCGGTCGCCCAGCAGGCCTGGAAGGTGTAGACGGAGTGCCGCTCCAGCCGGGCGTTGGACTCGTCGAGCCCGTACGGCGCCAGCAGCCGCCAGGCCGTCCCGGCGCTGTTGAGGGACTCCTTGCTCTCCCCGGGCAGCCGCATGAACTCCCAGCGGCGCCGCCCGGGACCGCCCGGCACCATGGTCGACGGACGGCGCACGTCGCAGCTCTGCGCCGCCACATGGGGGAAGTCCAGGCCGGGCAGCGGGTCCACGTCGACGACCAGCCAGTCGTAGAAGTAGCCCTCGTCGTGCCACTGAAGGCCGGCCCACCGGCGCACCGCGCTGTTGGCGCCGTCCGCGCCGATCACCCACGAGGAGGTGACGGCGGCCCGCCGGCCGGTGCCGGTGTGCCGCACGGTGACGGACGCCGCGTCCTCGTCCTGGGTCAGGCCGACCGCTTCCCAGCCGCGTCTGACACACACCGACGGCAGGGCGGCGAGCACCTCGTCCAGGGCGTTCTCCAGGGCGGGCTGACTGAAGAAGTAGGTGTTGTACCAGCCGGATTCGCCCAGGCCGCTCCAGTCGACCTCGACCAGGGTCCGCCCGGCGCCGTCGCGCCAGACGTACATGTCGTCGTAGGGCTGGGTGACGGCGGGGATCCGGTCCGGTGCGAGGCCCACGGACTGGAGGATGCGGGCGAAGTCGGAGCAGTGGGTCACCGCGCGGGGCAGCGGATAGCCCGCCTCGTTGCGGTCGAGGACGAGCACCGAGTGCCCGCGCCGGCCGAGCATGCAGGCGAGCAGCTTCCCGACGGGGCCGAATCCCACGATGGTGACATCGGCGGTACCGGGGAACGTGTCATCGTTGACGACGTGCACTGCGGACTCCGTTCTGCGGGGCGTCTGCCGAAACTATGGACCACGGCGGGCGGGCGTCCTTCTTCTGTCC